>NZ_JBEXTV010000021.1:0-118285 GCF_040628835.1 Streptomyces sp. NPDC006134
TTGCCCAGGTTCAGCAGGCGGCCCTCGGACAGCACGATGATCTTCTTGCCGTCGGGGAAGGTCCAGGTGTGGACCTGCGGCTTGATCTCGTCCTTGACGATGCCGGGGACCTTGGCGAGGCCGGCCATGTCGATCTCGTTGTCGAAGTGGCCGATGTTCCCGACGATCGCCTGGTGCTTCATCCTGGCCATGTCACCGGCCATGATGATGTCCTTGTTGCCGGTCGTGGTGATGAAGATGTCGGCCGTCTCGACGACCTCGTCCAGCGTGGTGACCTGGTAGCCGTCCATCGCCGCCTGGAGGGCGCAGATCGGGTCGATCTCGGTGACGATGACGCGGGCGCCCTGTCCGCGCAGGGACTCCGCGCAGCCCTTGCCCACGTCGCCGTAGCCGCACACGACCGCGGTCTTGCCGCCGATCAGGGTGTCGGTGGCGCGGTTGATGCCGTCGACCAGGGAGTGGCGGCAGCCGTACTTGTTGTCGAACTTCGACTTGGTGACGGCGTCGTTGACGTTGATCGCCGGGAACAGGAGGGTGCCCTCGCGCTGCATCTCGTACAGGCGGTGGACACCGGTCGTGGTCTCCTCCGTCACACCGCGGATCTCGGACGCCAGGTTGGTCCACTTCTGGGGGTTCTCGCCCAGGGTGCGGGTCAGCAGTTCGAGGATGACGCGGTGCTCGTCGGACTCGGCGGTGTCGGGCGAGGGGACCTTGCCGTCCTTCTCGTACTCGACGCCCTTGTGGACGAGGAGGGTGGCGTCACCGCCGTCGTCCAGGATCATGTTCGGGCCGCCGGTGGGGGAGTCCGGCCAGGTCAGCGCCTGCTCGGTGCACCACCAGTACTCCTCCAGGGTCTCGCCCTTCCAGGCGAAGACCGGGACGCCCTGCGGGTTGTCGGGCGTGCCGTTCGGGCCGACGGCGATGGCGGCCGCGGCGTGGTCCTGGGTGGAGAAGATGTTGCAGGAGGCCCAGCGGACCCGGGCGCCGAGGGCGACCAGGGTCTCGATGAGCACGGCGGTCTGCACGGTCATGTGCAGCGAACCGGTGATGCGGGCGCCCTTCAGCGGCTGCGCCTCGGCGTACTCCTTGCGGATCGCCATCAGGCCCGGCATCTCGTGCTCGGCGAGGGTGATCTCCTTGCGGCCGAACTCGGCCAGGGAAAGGTCGGCGACCTTGAAGTCCTGCCGGTTGTCGACAGTCGTCATTGCGGGCTGCTCCTCGGGTTGGGTCGAGGTGGGTACGGCTGATCTGCGCGGCGGCGGACACAGGGGTGCCCGGAGAAGGCACAGGCATGCCCGCGTGCGCGCAGCGCAGTCCGTCGGAGGCCCTCTCTCCCTCGGCCGGCCCGTCGTGGGTCCGCCCGACCGCCATCAGCAGCGACGTCTGGCTCCGTCCCAAGCTACACCGGTCGGCCCGGACGTCCCCAGTCCGCCTCCGGACACTTCACGCCATCCCGGGCCGTGACCGGGTGTCCGGGCGGGCCGCGCCGGCTCGTTGCTCTCGGCCCGCGCACGTGCCGTATGGGGAGGGCGAGGGGTGTGGGCAGGGTGGGGAAGCTCACGGGTGCGGCATGGGTGCCGGGCCCGGCGGGGCTGGTGACGGTGGTGGGCTCGGTGCTGTATCTGCGGGGGCACTACGGGATGGCCACCGTGGCGGGCCGCAGCATGGAACCGACGTATGCGCCGGGCAGTCGGGTCGTCTACGAGCGGGGTGGTGGTGAGGGGCCGGGGCGCGGTGATGTCGTGCTGTACCGGGTCCCCGGGCGCTGTCCGTTCGACGGGAGCGTCGTCCGGCGTGTCGTCGGGGCGGGCGGTGGCCGGGTCGTGTGCCGCGTGGGTGCGGAGGGCCGGGAGCGGCTCGTCGTCAACGGCCGGCCGCTGACGGAGCCGTACGTCCGGGACGGTGTCGTGGACGGTACCCGCCGGCCGTACGACGTGAAGGTGCCAAAGGGGCGGCTGTTCCTGCTCGGTGACCACCGCTCGCTCGCGCGGGACTCCCGCGCCTTCGCCGACGATCAGGGCGGGACGGTGCCCGTCGGTGCTGTCGAGGGGCGGATGACCGGCGACTGGACGGGGGTCGTCGTGCCGGCGGTGGGGGCGTTCGCCCGGCTCGTCGTGACGCTCGCCGGGCTGGGGTGCGCGGTCGCGGCGCGTGGTGTGCGGCGGCGGCCGGAGGCTCGTACGGAGCTGTGGCCGTCGCACCTGTGAGGCCGCGGGGCCCGTCACCAGCCCACAGGGCCCGCCGGGACGTGCCGGGCGGGCCCTGTGGAGGAGTGTGCGGAGTGCGCGGGGGTCAGTGGCCGGAGCCCTGCGGGGCCGGGCCGCCGGGGGTGGCCTCGCGGTCGGGGCCCTTGGCGGCCTCGGCCTCGCTGTAGACGTCCGGTTCCAGATAGATGACGCGGGCGATCGGGACGGCCTCGCGGATGCGGGCCTCGGCCGCGTCGATGGCGCCGGCGATCTCGCGGGCCGTGCCGTCGTGCCGTACGGCGATCTTGGCGGCGACGAGGAGTTCCTCGGGGCCGAGGTGGAGCGTGCGCATGTGGATGATGCCGGTGACCGTGGTGCCGTCGACGACGGCGGCCTCGATCTTCTGGACCTCCTCGGCGCCGGCGGACTCGCCCAGCAGCAGCGACTTGGTCTCGGCGGCGAGGACCAGCGCGATCAGGATGAGCAGCACGCCGATGCAGAGGGTGCCGATGCCGTCCCAGACGCCGTTGCCGGTGAGCAGGGCGAGGCCGACGCCGCCGAGGGCGAGGATCAGGCCGACGAGGGCGCCGAGGTCCTCCAGGAGGACGACGGGCAGCTCGGGCGCCTTGGCGTGGCGGACGAACTCCTTCCAGGACTTGCGGCCGCGCAGGAGATTGGACTCCTTGATGGCCGTGCGGAAGGAGAAGGACTCGGCGATGATCGCGAAGACCAGGACGCCGACCGGCCAGTACCAGTGCTCCAGTTCGTGCGGGTGCTTGATCTTCTCGTAGCCCTCGTAGAGGGCGAACATGCCGCCGACCGAGAACAGCACGATGGAGACGAGGAAGGCGTAGATGTAGCGCTCGCGGCCGTAGCCGAAGGGGTGCTGCGGGGTGGCCGCGCGCTGCGCCCGCTTGCCGCCGACCAGCAGCAGGGCCTGGTTGCCGGAGTCGGCGAGTGAGTGCACGGACTCGGCGAGCATCGACGACGAGCCGCTGAAGAGGAACGCCACGAACTTGGATGCCGCGATCGCGAGGTTGGCGGCGAGTGCCGCCACGATCGCCTTGGTACCGCCTGACGCGCTCATGTGTCGCGTTGTCCCTTCGCCTTCGTCCTGCGTGTGTACGCCGCCCGGGGCTCGGCCGTCTCCCGGCTTTGCCCGCCCTTTGCGGTGGGTCATTGTTGCAGCCCGCGGCGGCCGTGGCGCGCCGGACTGCCCGTCGTGTCCGCGTCAGACGCGTACGGTGGCCCGGAACACCGTCCCGGCCCCGGACACTTCGGCCTTTTCGCCCGCCGGTACGAACACGGATTCGCCGGGCGTCAGCCGGTGCTCGCCCGCGCGGACGGTGCCCGCGGTGCAGAGCAGGATCTGCGGGGCGGGCCGGGTGAGGTCGTGGGCGGCGGCGCCCTCGGGCAGGACGTACCGGGACAGGCGGAACTCGTCGACGGGGGTCTCGTAGACCTCCTCGCCGTCGTCGGACGCCTCCGGCCGCAGCACGCCGGGGTCGCCGGCCTCGAAGCGGACGACGCGCAGGAGTTCGGGGACGTCGACGTGCTTGGGGGTCAGGCCGCAGCGCAGGACGTTGTCGGAGTTGGCCATGATCTCGACGCCGAGGCCGCCGAGGTAGGCGTGCGGGATGCCGGCGCCGAGGTAGAGGGCCTCGCCGGGCTGGAGCCGGACGTGGTTGAGGAGCATCGCGGCGAGCACGCCGGGGTCGGCCGGGTAGTGGTGGGCGATGCCGGCGTAGGGGGCGTAGGCGCCGCCGAGGCGCTCGCAGGCGGCCGCGGCCTCCGCGACCGTGCGGGACATCTCCTCGGGGTCGGCGGTGAGGATCGCCGTGAGGACCTCGCGCAGGGCCGCGTCCTCGGGGTGGGCGCGCAGCAGGTCGACGTACGGCTTGAGGGAGGCGACGCCGAGGCCGTCGAACAGGCCGGCGGCCTCGGCCGGGGGGCGGAAGCCGCACAGGCCGTCGAACTCGGTGAGGGCGCAGATCAGTTCCGGCTTGTGGTTGGCGTCCTTGTAGTTGCGGTGCGGGGCGTCGGCGGGGACGCCGCGGCGCTCCTCGTCCTCGTAGCCCTGCCGTGCCTGCTCCAGGTCGGGGTGGACCTGGAGGGAGAGGGGGGCGCCGGCGGCGAGGAGCTTGAGGAGGAAGGGCAGGCGCGGGCCGAACTTGCCGACGGCCCGGGCGCCCAGCTCGCGTTCGGGGCCGGACTCGACGACCTCCAGCAGGGTGCCGCGTGCGGTGCGCGAGGGTGCGCCCGGGTGGGCGCCCATCCACATCTCGGCCTGCGGTTCGCCGCTCGGCTCGACGCCGAGCAGCTCGGGGATGGCGGTGGGGGAACCCCAGGCGTAGGGGCGGATGGTGTTGTCGAGGCGGTCCATGCGGTGTCTTCGTCTCTCCGTACGTGCGCGGTGCGGCGGGGCGCGGGTCACAGGGCGGCGGCCGGGCGGCGCCCGTGCCGGTCCGGCTCTCGCGCCGCGTCGGGCGGCGGCGCCGGGTGGCCGGGCGGGCGGGGCCCACGGCCACGCGGGGTGCGGGCGGAGCCCACGGCCGCGCGGGGTGCGGGCGGAGCCCACGGCCGCGCGGGGTGCGGGCGGGGCCCACGGCCGCGCGGGTTCAGGATGAGGGCTTCGAGGCGAGCGCCAGGTAAACGGCGGCGAAATCCGTCGTGGCGATCAGTTCCGCGAGGGTCTCCAGTTCGCCGCCCGCCTCCGGTTCGAGCTCGCTGACCGGTGTGTCGTGGTCGAGGGCCACGTCACGGGCGGCCGGGGCCGCGGTGAGGCTGCCGATGGGGCGGTCGCGCAGCAGCACCACGCGCGCGTGCAGGGCGGGCGGTTCCTCGACGCGGTCGCGGAAGAAGTCGTCGGGGTCGGCCCCGGCGGCGAGCGGGCCGGCGAGCAGGGCGCTGTGCGCGGCGAGCGCCTCGGGCAGCTCGGCGACGACCGCGGGCACGCCGGACAGCTCGGCCAGCGCGGCGGCGAAGCGCCGGCCCGCGGGGCCGGCCGAGGTGCCCTCGGTCCACACGATGGGGAGGGCGTCGGCGAGTTCGGCGGCCAGCGTCTTGGCGGGGTTGCCGTAGGTGGCGATGGCGGGCCCGCAGCGTTCGGCGACCTGGTCGAGGCGGTCGGCGACCTTCTCCAGGGCGTCGGGCGGGGCGGCGAGCAGGCCGGTGCGGTCCAGCAGCGCCAGGAGCGGGGTGAGCAGGGCCCACAGGACGCCGGGGGCGGACGCGGCCAGGGGCTCCTCGACGTCGTAGGGGGCGGTCGCCATCGGGACGAACAGGCCGTGGGAGGCGCTCACCGCGTCGGCGAGCGGGGAGGGGGCGGGGGCCACGCCGACGACCGTGCAGCCGCGCCGGTAGGCCTGTTCGGCGAGCAGGGACAGGCCCGGCTCGGTGCCGTCGGGGGTGGCGATCAGCAGCAGGTCGACGGAGCCGGCCCAGCCGGGCAGCTCCCAGCGCAGGGCACCGGCCGCGGGGGCGACGCCGGTGGGCGCCAGCCGGGTGACCGGGCTGCCGGCGCCGGCGAGTGTGCCGAGGAGGTCGGCGGTGTGGGTGGCGGCGGCTCCCGGACCGGCGATGAGGACGGCGCGGGGGCGGCCGTCCGGCGTGAGGGCGGGGACGCCGGCCTCGGCGGCGTGCCGGGCGGCGGTGCGTACCCGGGCGCCGGCCTCGGCGGCACCGCGGAGCAGTCCGCGGCGGTCGGCCTCGGCGAGCCCTTCCGGGTTGTCGAGCAGCGCTTCGTCGAGCATGGCGGCAGTTCTCCGATCGCCGGGGTTCTGTGACGCGGGCGGCGGGCTCTTCTGCGACGGGGTCGCAGCGGAGCACGGGAGCGCGGGACCGTCCGGGCGGGGCCGCGCGGCCGCGGGGCGACCGGGCGGAACCGCCGGAACCCGCCGGCCCGCGTGCCTGCGTGACCTGTGTGGCCGGGTCCTCTGGCTCCTGCCCGTCCCGCGCGCGGATACGCCGCTACGCCGGGCGGCGCGCCTCGTCGACGAGCAGGACCGGGATGCCGTCCCGCACGGGGTAGGCCAGTCCGCAGTCCTGGCCGGTGCAGATCAGCTCGGCGTCCTGCTCCTTGAGGGGCGCGTGGCAGGCCGGGCAGGCGAGGATCTCCAGGAGGCCGGCTTCGAGCGGCATGGGTGTTCCCTTCGGGCGGGGTGTGTGCGGATGTGCTGGTCAGCGTACCGCCGGTGGGGGCGGGGCGCCGGGTCGGAAGCGTCGCGGTCCGCTTCCGTCCCCTTGGGTCTTTCCGCTGTGTGTCTCTGCGTGTGTTCCTGCCGCGTCCACGTGGTGTTCTGCCGTGTCCTCCGCCGTCCGGCGGCGGAGGACACGGCAGGGCGGTGTCAGGCCCGGATGAGGGCCAGGGCCTCGTCCCGCACCGCGGCCATCGTCGCCTCGTCGCGCGCCTCGGCGTTCAGGCGCAGCAGCGGTTCGGTGTTGGAGGGGCGGACGTTGAACCACCAGTCGGCGGCGGTGACGGTCAGGCCGTCCAGCTCGTCGAGGGTGACGCCGGGGCGGCCCTCGTACGCGGCCCTGATCGCGGCGAGGCGGCCCGCCTGGTCGTCGACGGTGGAGTTGATCTCGCCGGAGCCGGCGTAGCGGTCGTACTCGGCGACCAGGGCCGACAGGGGCTCGTGCTGGCCGCCGAGGGCCGCCAGGACGTGCAGGGCGGCCAGCATGCCCGTGTCGGCGTTCCAGAACTCGCGGAAGTAGTAGTGCGCGGAGTGCTCGCCGCCGAAGATCGCGCCGGTGCGGGCCATCTCGGCCTTGATGAAGGAGTGGCCCACGCGCGTGCGGACCGGGGTGCCGCCGTGCTCCCGCACGACCTCCGGCACGGACCGGGAGGTGATGAGGTTGTGGATGACCGTGCCCGTGCCGCCGTTGCGGGCGAGTTCGCGGCGGGCGACCAGGGCCGTGACCGCCGACGGGGAGACCGGGTCGCCGTTCTCGTCGACGACGAAGCAGCGGTCGGCGTCGCCGTCGAAGGCGAGGCCGAGGTCGGCGCCCTCCTCGCGGACCCGCTTCTGCAGGTCGACGAGGTTGGCCGGGTCGAGGGGGTTGGCCTCGTGGTTCGGGAAGGTGCCGTCCAGCTCGAAGTACATCGGGACGAGGTCGACGGGCAGTCCGGCGAGGACCGAGGGGACCGTGTGGCCGCCCATGCCGTTGCCCGCGTCGACGACGACCTTCAGGGGCCGGATGGAGGTGAGGTCGACGAGGGAGCGCAGGTGGGCGGCGTAGTCGGCGAGGGTGTCGCGTCGCGTGACCGTGCCCGGGGCGGCCACCGGACCGGGGGCGCCGGACTCGCTCCACCGCTCGACGAGGGCGCGGATGTCGGCGAGCCCCGAGTCCTGCCCGACGGGGGCGGCGCCCGCGCGGCACATCTTGATGCCGTTGTACCGCGCCGGGTTGTGGGAGGCCGTGAACATGGCGCCCGGCAGGTCGAGCGCGCCCGAGGCGTAGTAGAGCTGGTCGGTGGAGCACAGGCCGATCTCGGTGACGTCGGCGCCGCGTGCCGCCGCCCCGCGCGCGAAGGCGCGCGCCAGGCCGGGCGAGGAGGGCCGCATGTCGTGCCCGGTGACGACGGCGCTCGCGCCGGTCACCTGGACGAAGGCGGCGCCGAACAGCTCGGCCAGCGCCTCGTCCCACTGGTCCGGGACCACCCCGCGTACGTCGTACGCCTTCACGATCTGCGACAGATCAGCAGCCACGGCCAACCTTCCTGAAAGTCCTATCGGCGCTCTCAAACTACCCGCACCCACCGACAACGGACCGGCCGGACGCCCGGACGCCGCCCCGGGTCAGGGCAGCATCCAGTCCAGCACCGGCGAGGACTGCCCGACCACGATCAGGCACATCACCAGCAGCAGGCCCAGGCTCCAGGGCAGCACCTTGCGCAGCAGGTCCCCCTCGCGGCCCGCGAGGCCGACGGCCGCGCAGGCGATGGTGAGGTTCTGCGGCGAGATCATCTTGCCGAGCACGCCGCCCGAGCTGTTGGCGGCGGCCAGCAGCTCGGGCGACAGCCCCGACTCCCGCGCGGCGGTCACCTGCAGGGCGCCGAAGAGCGCGTTGGCGGAGGTGTCCGAGCCGGTGACGGCGACGCCGAACCAGCCCAGCAC
Source organism: Streptomyces sp. NPDC006134 (assembly GCF_040628835.1). Taxonomy (NCBI): domain Bacteria; kingdom Bacillati; phylum Actinomycetota; class Actinomycetes; order Kitasatosporales; family Streptomycetaceae; genus Streptomyces; species Streptomyces sp. NPDC006134. Next base: position 8,306 of record NZ_JBEXTV010000021.1, read on the forward strand.
CGGTGACAGGAAGGCCAGTCCGGCGCCGGCCGCGGCGACGAAGTGGCCGATGGTGGCGGCCTGCCCGGAGAGGTTCATGACGTAGGCGAGGGCCAGCACGGAGGTGACCGTCAGGATCGCGAACCGCAGTTCGCGCACGGTGGCGAGCCACTCCCGGACCGCCACGCGCGCGTGCACCCCGAGCACGGCCGCCGAGCCCACCCCGGCGATCAGCACGAGCGTGCCGCCGGTGGACACGACCGGCCAGGTGAAGACGTTGGCGCCGACCGGTTGCCCGTCCGCGTCGGCCACGTCCAGGAAGGGCCAGTCGTACGTCTGCGTCGCCCGGGCCAGCAGGTCCTTGACGGCCGGGATCTGCGCGGCGGAGAAGACCGCGACGATCAGCGCGTACGGCGCGTAGGCCCGCACCACCTCCCCGCGCGGGTCGTCCTCGTCCAGTTCCTCGCTCCGCGCGCCGGTCAGCACGGAGGCGCGTACGGCGTCGGCGGCGGGCACGCGCGCGTGCACCACGGCGGCCAGGGCGCCCGCGCCCGCGAGGGCGGCGCCGATGTCGGCGAGCTGGGCGGAGACGTGGTTGGAGGCGACGAACTGGGCGGCGGCGAAGGCGGTTCCGCACGCCACCGCGGGCACCCAGGTCTCGCGCAGCCCGCGCCGCCCGTCCACCAGACCGACCAGCACCAGCGGCACCACGAGGGCCAACAGGGGCGTCTGACGCCCCACCACGGCGGAGACGTCGTCCAGCGGCAGCCCGGTCACCTGGGCCAGCGTCACCACCGGGGTGCCCATGGCGCCGAAGGCGACCGGCGCGGTGTTGGCGACCAGCGACACGACCGCCGCGCGCACCGGGTCGAAACCCAGGGCGACGAGCATCACCGAACAGATCGCCACGGGCGCGCCGAAGCCGGCGAGGGCCTCCAGCAGGGCGCCGAAGCAGAAGGCGATCACCAGCGCCTGGATGCGCGGGTCGTCGGAGAGGCGGCCGAAGGAGCGGCGCAGGACGTCGAAGTGCCGGGTGCGGACGGTCATCCGGTACACCCACAGGGCGTTGACGACGATCCACAGGATGGGGAAGAGGCCGAAGACGGCTCCCTGGGCGGCGCCGGAGAGCGTCTGCTCCAGCGGCATGCCGTAGACCGGCCAGGCGACGAGAACGGCCGCCGCGAGCCCCGTCAGGCCCGCCAGGTGCGCCTTCATCCGCACACCGCCGAGCAGGACGAGGACGATCACGAGGGGCAGGGCCGCCACGAGGGCGGACAGCCCCAGCGAGCCGGCGACGGGTTCCAGTTCCTGGACGTACACGGGCGCCTCCCCGGATTCCGCTGTGCGGAAGCGATGTCTCGCCGTTCCGGAAATGGTCGTGTCCGCGCCAAGTCGGCGTCAATGGCCGTGCGTCACTCGGCGCACAGGGGACGCGGAGGGCTCAGTTGTCGGGCGACCGCAGGACCCGCAGGTGTCCGCGCCGCGCGACCTCCATCGGGTCGGCCGCGCGCGCCCCGCCACCGGCCCCGGCGGCGCGCTCCTGCGGGCGGGCCGCCTCGCGCACCGCGTTGGCAAGCGCTTCCAGGTCGTCCCCGCTGGGCCGCGCCGGAGCGGAACCGTCGAGCAGCCGGACGACCTCCCAGCCGCGGGGGGCGGTCAGGCGCTCGGAGTGCTCGGCGCACAGGTCGTAGCAGTGGGGTTCGGCGTAGGTGGCGAGCGGGCCGAGGACCGCCGTCGAGTCGGCGTAGACGTACGTCAGCGTCGCGACGGCAGGACGGCCGCAGGCGGTGCGCGAACAGCGACGTACAGGGCTCACGATGTTGGACGGTACCGCACTCTTGAGCGGGCCGCGACGACTCTCCGCCGGGTCACACCACCGTGTCGGGGTGTGAAACGCCACACACCCCTGTTTCGACACGCCGCGCCGACCTGCGCGGACACCGCTTTCCCCGCCGTCGGGGCCACTGTGCGCCGGTCACGACCCGGTACAAACATCGCGATTCGCCACGAGCTGATCGCGCTCCGAAAGATACGAAATCGAACCCGGCTTTGGCTGGAATGACCATCTCGTGTCATCCGGCGTCATCCGGTACGGCCGTGTCGCGGCGCCCCGCGGAACCGGGCGCGCGGCCCCGGCGAGGACTACCCTTCACCAGTGATGGACAACCCTGTGACACCCCGTGCCGCCGGCCCAGGGCCCCGCCGCCGTGATCGCCACGGCCGGGGCATGCGCGGCCCGATCGCTCCGCCGCAGGTCCCTCTCGCCGCGAGCCGCGCCGAGGCGTTCGCGGACCTCGTGCAGGACTCCGTGGACCGCCTGGAACGGCGGTGGCCGCAACTCGCCGACATCGACTTCCTCGTCCTCGACGTACCCCACCTGGGCGGTCCCGGGCAGGGGTGGAGCGACGAGGCGGTACCGCTGGGCGGCACGACCCCCGCGCGGGACGGGCAGCGGGCGCGGGTGGTCGTCTACCGGCGGCCGGTCGAGATCCGCACCAAGGGCCGCGAGGAGCGGGCCGCGCTGGTGCACGAGGTCGTCGTCGAGCAGGTCGCCGACTTGCTGGGGCTGACGCCGGAGACGGTGGATCCGCGGTACGACGAGGACTGAGCCGGTGCTGCCGGGGCGCCTTCCCGGGCTCTTCGGGCACAAGGCGCCCCGCGCTCACTTCTGCAGGACCGTCAGGTCCTCGTCCGCCACCGGCACCGCCACCATCCCCCGGTCGTCCGGCAGCGTCTGGATCGTGAAGCCGGTGGTGCCGTCCTCCGTCGCCGTCAGGGTCCGGGCCGCGTACACGGGGCCGCCCGACAGGGGCTCCACCGTGAGGGCGTACGTTCCCCGCACGCCGGCGGGGACCGGCGCCTCGACGTCCTGGGTCGTGCCCCCCTTGACCGTGAACGTCTTCGACACGGCCGTGCCGCCCTCGCTGCCCGCCGACGCCGTGACCTTGACCTTCGCGCCGCCCTCGGGGGCGGTCAGGGAGAGCGTCGTGCCCTCGGCCCTGTTGTCCACCGCCGACGCCCGCTCCCCCACCGGCCTGGCGGCGGGGATGAACGCCGTCTCCTGCTTGGCGTCCTTGCCCCGCACCACCCGTACCGCGGCCACCACCGGCACCGGCTGCCCCGTCGGTGTCAGCACCAGCGACCCGGCCTCGCCCCGTGTGACGTCCCCGAGCTCGATCGTCGTCGTCATGCCCGCCTTCACGTGCACGGTCTCGTGCCCGGCCGGGGTGATCGTCCCGGAGCGCGAGGCCAGCCGCAGCCTGAGGTCGGCGTCGACGTCACCGGGCGTGAACAGCACCAGCCGCACGGCGGTGGCGTCCTTCGGGATGCCCGGCAGCACCAGCGTGCCCGCGGGGTCCGCGGACGCGGGGAGCCAGTCACCGCCGAGCGTGTCGTCCAGGGCCTGCACGGCGGCCCCGACCCGCCCGCTGCGGACGTTGACGTGCACGGTGAGGTCGTTCTGCGGGGTGTCGCCGAGCGTGGAGAGGAGGACCGGCTCACTGGTGTGCGGCCGCACCGTGATGCCCTCCCCCACCGTCGACTTGAGGGCCCCGTCCTTGCCGTACAGCTCGACGTCCACGACGGCGGCCGAGTCGTCGGGGTTGGTCAGATGCACGTAGTCGGTGCGGTCGGACGCCGTGCTGGCGCCCGGGAACCAGAAGTCGGTGTCCGCCTCCGCGCAGGTGATCCCCTGCAGCCCCCGCCCGGTGCCCGCGGCGACCTCGGTGGTCTGCTGCACGGTCCAGCCCGGCGCGAACCTCCCCTCCGCGGTTCCCACGAGCGCGGGCCCGCCGGCACCGGAGGTGTCCCCGGTCACCGGCGTGCCGGGTGCCTTCGGCTCCACCGCCGGCACGCCGGCGTCCTTGCCGCCGCCGCTCCCGCCGGTCTTCGCCCCGGCCTCGCCCGGTGCCTCCGGCGCGGCCCGCAGCTCCGCCTTGCCGCCGCTGCCGGCCGCGCCCTTGGTGACGGGGGTGAACGACGTGTAGGTCGTCTCCGCGAGGTCGGACGTACTGGGCGCCGGGCACACCAGGCTCGTCCGTTCCACGGGCAGCCGGGCGGCCGCCCCGGCGGTGTCGCCGCCGCCGGAGGCGTCCGGCGCGCCGAGCACGGCGAACCCGGTGACGGCGGCGAGCGCCGCCGTGCCGGCGATGAGGGACAGGGTGGTGCGGTTCACTGCTGACTCCCGTCGGGACGCTCACTGCCCGTGCCATGGGGACGCCGGGACTGCGCCGGGTCGTACCCCTGCGGATACGCCTGGTCGTACGTCCCCGCCGGGGACGAGCCGTCGTACGCGTACGGGTCGTACTGGCCGCCCTGGTACGCGTCCGCCGGGTACGCGTCGCCCTGGTACGCGTCCGCCGGGTACGGATGCGCCTGGTACGGCTCCGCCGGGTAGGCGTCCGCTCCCTGCCGGCCGGCCTGGTACGGCTGCCCGTACGCACCCGGCCCGTACCGCGGGTCCTCCTGGTACGGCGGCTGCCCGCCGTCCCCCTGACGGGACTCCTCTCCGTACGTGCCGTACCCGGCCCCCGCGCGGTCCGCCGCGTCCCACTCCCCGGGGGCGGCCTGCCGCGGCACCGCCCCCGGCGGCACCTGCCCGGCCCCCGCCGCGCCCTCGGCCTCGGCCGCCTCGGCCTGCGCCCGCAGCCGCCGCGCCCGGCGGCCCTCGCCGGCGGCCGCCGGTACCGGGACGACCGGCTCCTCGGGCAGGTCGTCGTCGACGTCGCGCCGCCGGCCGGGCAGCGCGAGCACGACGAGGACGACGGCGAGGAGGCCCTGCGCCCACAGCCAGGCGGTGTGGGCGAACGGGTCGTCGTAGGTGACGTCCAGCCTGCCGCCGCCGGCGGGCAGTTCGAAGCCCTGGGCCCAGCCGTCGACCGTGGTGGGGGCGAGCGGCTTGCCGTTCAGGGTCGCCGTCCAGCCCTCGGCGGCGGCGTCGGCCAGGCGCAGCACCCGGCCGCCGGACCCGGAGGGGATCGCGGTGTGGATCTCGACGGGTCCCGCCGCGACGGGCTGCGGGGCGCCGGAACCCGTGCCGGACACGATGGTGGCCCGCGCCACCTCCTGGTCCACCCGCCACAGCGCGCTGCCGTTCTGCTCGCTGAGCCGGCTCAGGCCGGGGGTGGCGTCGAGGACGCGCGCGACCTCGCGGGGCGCGCCCTGGTGGACGAGGACGTACCGCACGGCGAAGCCGCCGAGCTGGTCGGCCTGGTCGGCGCCGGAGCCGGCGACGAGGTTGGCGACGACCTTGTCGAGCCTGCCGCTGCCGCCGCCGGCTGCGGCGAACTCGGCGTCGCCGAGGCGGGCGCCGGCGCCGCGGACCAGCATGTAGCGCACGTGGGCCGCGGAGTCGCTGTCGATGACGAGGGTGCGGGCCTGGTCGCGGGTGCCGCCCTCCTCGGCGACGAACGCGGGCACCTGCACGGGGTCCCGCCGCTCCAGCGGCCCGTCGGCGCCGCGCATCATCCAGCCGGCGGCGATCAGGAGGGGCCCCGCGGCGGCGGCGAAGGCGATCAGCGCGGCGACGGGCTGGCGCCAGCCGAAGCTCTGCTCGGCCACGCGCGCGCGTGCTCCGTCGGCGCCGAGGGCGGCGGCGCCGAGCAGGGCGATGCCGTGGACGAGGGTGGCCGGACCGGCCCAGGCGGAGCCGTTGGACAGCACCGAGAAGACGAAACCCACCAGGGCGACGGCCCAGGCCGTCAGGATGCCCGTGCGGCGCTCGGAGCGCAGCAGGGCGGCCAGCGCGGCCAGCACGATGCCGGCGAGCATCAGCCCGTGGACGGTGCCGGGCCCTCCCGGACTGGTGCCGAGCAGGTCGAGGGCGGAGGCGGCCGAGGGGCCGTACTCCAGGCCGGCCTCCTGGAAGAAGCCGAACGGCAGCAGCGTCAGCGACCAGGGGGCGAGGACCAGCAGGGGCGTGCCGAGCTGGGCGAGGAAGCGCAGCCCGTACGCCGTGATGTCGCCCCGCCGCAGGACGAGCAGCCCGGCGCCCAGGACGAGGGCGATGGGCCACACGACCGGCGTGAAGGCGGTGGTGAGGGTCAGCAGCAGCGCGTACGCCCAGGTGGCCCGCCAGCTTCCCCGCGCGCCGGAAGGGTGCGCGAGACCGGCGGCGGCGATGCCCGCGCGGGCGAGCAGCGGCAGCAGGACGGCCAGGACGGCGGTGCCGATGCGACCGCCGGCGAGCGCGCCGGTGACGGCGGGCAGGAAGGCGTAGGCGGTGGCCGCCCACGCCCGCAGCAGCCGGGAGGTGACGAGCGGGCGGGAGGCGAAGTACGCGGTGAGACCGGCCAGCGGGACGGAGCCGACGAGCAGGACGGTGACGGCGAGCCCGGTGGAGCCCAGCAGCACGGACGCGAGCGTGGCGACGAGCGCGAGGTAGGGCGGCGCGGAGGAGGTGCCGCCGAGGCTCACGGCGTGCCAGGAGTCGGCGTACCGGGACCACAGCTCGCCGGCGCCGGCCGGGGCGGGCAGCAGGGCGCCGCCCGCGAGGGAGCCGCCGCCGAGGAGGCCCCGGCAGGCGACGAGGGAGACGAGCAGCAGCGCCAGGAAGAGCACCGGGCCCGGGTTGCGGGCGATGCGCTTGAGGCGGGCGAACTGCTCGACCTGGAGGAAGTCGGCGTCGTCGCCGCCGGGTCCGGACTCCAGGGCGCCGCCGTGCCGTCCGGCGCCCGTGGCCGACTCGGGGTCGGAGCGTCCGGCGAGGTTGCCCGCGACCTGTTCGACGGTGGCGCGGACGGTGGCGCCGGGCGGCGGGAACAGGGCCCGCAGTTCGTCCTTGTCGATCTGCGGGCGGCCCCTGACGCGCCGTCCGGCGAGGACGCGCTCCGGCCGCAGCAGGACGCTCAGCAGACCGCGGATCTCGTCGACGGCCTGTCCGGGGACCTTGCCCACGAGGTAGGCGAGGGTGCGCAGCAGCGTGCCGAGGACGAGGCGCAGCAGCACCCAGGGGAGGAGGGCCGCGCGGGTGTTGACGAGCAGGGTGTAGACGGCGCCGGCCTTGTCGACCTTGTGCGGGGAGGCGGTGGTGCGGCCGGCGCAGTCGACGGTGCGGCGCTCGCGGGAGGCCGCCTCGGCGTGCCGTACGACGGCCTCGGGCGCGACGAGCACCCGGTGGCCGGCGGCGTGGACGCGCCAGCACAGGTCGACGTCGTCGCGCATGAGGGGCAGCCGCCGGTCGAACCCGCCGAGCCGTTCGAAGACGTCACGCCGGATCAGCATGCCCGCGGTGGACACCGACAGCACGGACCGGACGTGATCGTGCTGGCCCTGGTCCTGTTCGCGCCGGTCCAGACCGGTCCAGCGGCGGCCGGAGTGGGCGATGGAGACGCCGACCTCCAGCAGTTGCCGGCGGTCGTACCAGCCGCGGAGCTTGGGGCCGACGACGGCGACGTCGTCACGGCCGAGTTCGTACTCGTTCTCCACGACGCGCAGCAGCTGGGCGAGCGCGTCGGGTTCGGGGGCGCAGTCGTCGTGCAGCAGCCACAGCCAGTGCACCGGCTCGCCGTGCGGCAGCTCCGGCAGGTCGTAGGCGTCGTCGCGCCAGGTGCGCGTGACGGGGTCCCAGCCGCTGGGCCGCTTCAGGTAGGGCAGGTCGTCGGGGGTGAGGACCGGGACGGTGCGGCTCGCCTCCTCGACGGCCTGGCCGAAGCCGGTGCGCCGGGCGAGGTGGAGGACGCGGTCGTCGCCGAGGGCGTCGGCGACCAGCTGCGCGGAGGTGTCCGCGCTGCCGGTGTCGGCCGCGACGGCGTACTGGACGGGGCGCTCCTGGCCGAGCAGCGCGGCGAGCGCGTCGGGCAGCCAGCGGGCGCCGTCGTGGGAGACGAGGACCGCGGTCACCACATGACGCGGGAACTCAGGTGTGGCAGCGGTGTCTTGACGGGCTGCCGTGTGGCTGTGCACGGACATCGAGGTACGGGCCCCGGTTCGGTGGACTGCGGTGGACGCCCGTGCCTCCTGGGGGTGGCGGGGCGTCTCGGACGAGCGACCACACTATCGGCTGGGCATGACGACGGCCCGCCGCCTGTGGACAACCCCCGGGCGACGGGCCGTTCGTACCGTATGACCGTATGCGTGCATGCCGTATGGCGGTATGACCATATGACCGTATGTGCGCGTGCGCGGGCGACGTGGCCGCCCGCCGTGCGGCGAACCCTCAGACGGCGGCCTTCTTCAGCCGGCGGCGCTCCCGCTCGGACAGGCCGCCCCAGATGCCGAAGCGCTCGTCGTTGGCGAGGGCGTACTCGAGGCACTCGGAGCGGACCTCACAGGCGAGGCAGACCTTCTTGGCCTCGCGGGTGGAGCCGCCCTTCTCGGGGAAGAAGGACTCGGGGTCGGTCTGGGCGCACAGCGCGCGCTCCTGCCAGCCGAGTTCCTCGTCCGCGTCGTCGACCAGCAGTTGCTGCACCAGCTCGGTCATGTGCGCCCCTCGTCTGTCTTTCGCGTCCCCGTGATGTAGCCGTTACCGATTTCGGCTGAACGACACGAGTGAAATTACAGGTGTGCTGCTCCGGGCGAGTCAAGCCGAGATCTGCTATTGGGCCCCTTATTCACTCTGCGGAACCAAGCCCGTGCGGAAAGTGTTCAAATCGGCATAAACCTTGACACATGGACGAGGCTCCGCGGAGGTCCGCGGCCCCGTACGCACCCGTACGAGGAAGGACGCCCTGCGGTTCGATCCCGTTCCGGCACGCGCACCGAAGCGAACCGGATCACATTTCGATCACGGGATCGCAACGGGGCTTGTGCGCCCGGCTTGGACGCCATGTGTCCCGGAACCCCCCTGCACAAACCTTTCACCGGCGAGATGAACCGGATGAGGTGAACCACATCCCACCCAGGGGGTCCGGAGTTGACAGTGGAGGTGTGAGCCGCTCTCCTTGGGGGCATGCTCGCGAACTCGGCGCTCACCACGACCCGCACCGCCGGGTCCCACGGTGCTGCCCGCGCTCGCTGTAGCTGTTGCCGTCCCAGCTGTTGAGCCAAGCCCGCTCCGGCTGTCCGCCGAGTCCACGCGTCCCGGCCCGCCCGTCGCCCCGCCCCCACCCGGGCACACTTGTCTCCCCGCGACCCGGGCGGACGATCCGCGACCCGGCACCCCGCCCTTCTCTCTCCTCACTCTCTCTTCCTCTCTCCTCCCTCCCTCTCCGCACTCTCCCGCCGAGGAACCACCGCACCCATGAACAGCGACAGCGACCTCCAGATCGCCGGCGACATCCTCGAAGTCCCGCACCTGCTCCAGCCCCCACGCGAGCACCCGGCCACCGTCGCCGAGTTCGCCGGCCTGGCCCGGTCCATCGCCGCCGACCGGTCCCGGTGGGAGCCCCTCGTCCGGTACGACGCCACCACGCGCTGGTACCACCGGCTGCACACCGGGCCCGGTTACGAGGTGTGGCTGCTGTCCTGGGTGCCCGGCCAGGGCAGCGGACCGCACGACCACGGCCCCTCCTCCGGCGTGCTGACCGTGCTGGACGGCACCCTGACCGAGCACACGCGGCGCGGCACGCGCGTGCTGCGGCCGGGAGCCCAGCACGTGTTCGTGCCGGGGTACGCGCACGAGGTGGTCAACGACAGCCTGGAGCCGGCGGTCAGCCTGCACGTCTACTTCCCCGGACTGACGGAGATGCCCATGCACGCCGCCCGGTGCGCAGCCTCCGCGCCGCACGACGCCGTACCGGCCGCCTGACACCGTTCCCGTACCCGCCGCGTATCCGCCGGCCGGACCGGCTCCCGCCCGGCCGGCGGGCCACCGCCCTCACCGAGCCGGCCCGGCGGCTGACACACTGTCGGAATGCGCATTGTGGTTCTGGCAGGCGGCATCGGCGGTGCCCGGTTCCTGCGCGGTCTGAAGCGGGCCGTGCCGGACGCGGACATCACGGTCATCGGCAACACCGGGGACGACATCCACCTCTTCGGGCTGAAGGTCTGCCCGGACCTCGACACGGTGATGTACACGCTCGGTGGCGGCATCAACGAGGAACAGGGCTGGGGACGGGCCGACGAGACCTTCCACCTCAAGGAGGAACTCGCGGCCTACGGCGTCGGGCCGGAGTGGTTCGGCCTGGGCGACCGGGACTTCGCCACGCACATCGTGCGGACACAGATGATCGGGGCCGGCTATCCGCTCAGCGCGGTCACCGAGGCCCTGTGCGACCGCTGGAAGCCCGGCGTGCGCCTCATCCCCATGACCGACGACCGCGTCGAGACCCATGTCGCCGTGGAGATCGACGGCGAACGCAAGGCGGTCCACTTCCAGGAGTACTGGGTCCGGCTGCGGGCCTCGGTCCCCGCCGAGGCGGTCGTCCCGGTCGGCGCCGAGCAGGCCAAACCGGCGCCCGGCGTGCTGGAGGCGATCGCCGAGGCGGACGTGATCCTCTTCCCGCCGTCCAACCCGGTCGTCTCCGTCGGCACGATCCTCGCCGTGCCGGGCATCCGGGAGGCGATCGCCGACGCCGGGGTGCCGGTGGTGGGCCTGTCCCCGATCGTCGGGGACGCGCCGGTGCGCGGCATGGCCGACAAGGTGCTCGCGGCGGTCGGCGTGGAGTCCACGGCGGCGGCGGTCGCCGAGCACTACGGCTCGGGCCTGCTCGACGGCTGGCTCGTCGACACCGTCGACGCGCCCTCGGTCGGGCGGGTGGAAGCGGCCGGCATCCGCTGCCGGGCCGTACCGCTGATGATGACCGACGTGGACGCCGCCGCGCGGATGGCGAGGGAGGCTCTGGCGCTGGCGGAGGAGGTGCGGGCCGCGTGACCGGGGCACCCGCCGACGGCTACCGGGTCTGGGCCGTCCCCGGCATCCCGGAGGTGCGCCGGGGCGACGACCTGGCCAAGCTGATCGCGGCGGCCGAACCCGATCTGGCCGACGGGGACGTGCTGCTCGTCACCTCCAAGATCGTGTCCAAGGCGGAGGGACGCCTGGTCCGGGCCGACGACCGCGAGGCGGCGATCGACCGGGAGACCGTGCGCGTGGTCGCCCGGCGCGGCACGCTCCGCATCGTCGAGAACCGCCAGGGCCTGGTGATGGCGGCCGCCGGCGTGGACGCCTCCAACACCCCCGCCGGCACCGTCCTGCTGCTTCCCGAGGACCCCGACGCGTCCGCCCGGGCGATCCGCGACGGCCTGCGGGACGCCCTCGGCGTCACGGTCGGCGTCGTGATCACCGACACCTTCGGCCGCCCCTGGCGCGCGGGCCTGACGGACGTGGCGATCGGCGCGGCCGGCGTCCGCGTCCTGGACGACCTGCGCGGCGGCACGGACGCGTACGGCAATCCGCTCAGCGCCACCGTCGTCGCCACGGCGGACGAGCTCGCCGCCGCCGGCGACCTGGTGAAGGGGAAGGCCGCCGGTCTGCCCGTGGCCGTCGTCCGCGGACTGCCGCACACCCTCGCCGCCGACGACGGTCCCGGAGCGCGGGCCATGGTGCGCGGCGCCCGCGACGACATGTTCCGCCTGGGCACCTCGGAGGCGGTACGGCTGGCGGTGACCCAGCGGCGTACCGTCCGCTCCTTCACCGACGAGCCGGTCGACCCGGGGGCGGTGCGCCGGGCGGTCGCCGCGGCCGTGACGGCACCGGCCCCGCACCACACCACGCCGTGGCGTTTCGTCCTCCTCGAATCCGCCGGTGCCCGGACCCGCCTGCTCGACGCGATGCGGGACGCCTGGATCGCGGACCTGCGGCGGGACGGCAGGAGCGAGGAGTCCATCGCCAGGCGGATCCGCCGCGGCGACGTCCTGCGCAACGCGCCCTGCCTCGTCGTACCCTGCCTGGTCATGGACGGGGCCCACAGCTACGGGGACGCGCGGCGCGACGGGGCCGAGCGGGAGATGTTCGTGGTCGCCGCCGGGGCCGGGGTGCAGAACTTCCTCGTCGCCCTGGCCGGGGAACGGCTGGGGTCGGCGTGGGTGTCGTCGACGATGTTCTGCCGGGACGTCGTACGGGAGGTCCTGGACCTGCCGGACGACTGGGACCCCATGGGCGCCGTCGCCGTCGGCCACCCGGCCGGGGAACCCGGGCCGCGCCCGGAGCGGGACGCGGACGCCTTCCTCACCGTGCGCTGAGGACGTCCGCGAGCGCCTACCCTCGTAGGACACCTCTCGTTTCCCAGGGACTCCACTCGTGGCAGGACGCTTCGCCCCCAGGCCCGTACGCGGCGCCCCCGCCGCCGTGCCGCGCCCGGCCGCGGCACCGGCGCGGGTCCGCACCTGGGCGCCGGACGGCCCGCTCGACCTCGCCCTGGTCCTCAGCCCCCTCCGCCGGGGCCCCGGCGACCCCACGTTCCGGGCCCTGCCGGACGGATCGGTCTGGCGGGCCAGCCGGACCCCCGCCGGGCCGGGGACGCTGCGGGTCACCGCGCGCGGCGGGCAGGTGCGGGGCGAAGCCTGGGGTCCCGGCGCGGAGTGGCTCCTCCACCACCTGCCGCGGCTGCTGGGCGCCGACGACGACCCGGCCGCGTTCGCGCCCCGGCACCGGCTGCTGGCACTGGCCCGGCACCGGCGGCCGGGGCTGCGGCTGGGGCGGACCGGGCTGGTGCTGGAGTCGCTGATCCCGTCGGTCCTGGAGCAGAAGGTCACGACGGACGAGGCGTACCGGGCGTGGCGGCTGCTCGTCCGGACGTACGGGGATCCGGCGCCGGGCCCCGTGCCGGACCGGATGTACGTGATGCCGGCGCCGCGGACGTGGGCGCTCATCCCCTCCTGGGAGTGGCACCGGGCGGGCGTCGACGACAAGCGGGCGTCCACGATCCTGCGCGCCGTACGGGTGGCCGCGCGGCTGGAGGAGGCCGCGGGGATGGAGCCGGCGGCGGCGCGGGCGCGGCTGGAGGCCGTGCCGGGGATCGGGCCGTGGACGTCGGCGGAGACCGTGCAGCGCAGTCACGGGGCGCCGGACGCGGTGACCGTCGGGGACCTGCACCTGCCGGGGATCGTGGGGTGGGCGCTGGCCGGGGACCGGTACGCGGACGACGCGGAGATGCTGCGGCTGCTGGAGCCGTACGCCGGGCAGCGGCATCGGGCGGCCCGGCTGATCCTGCTGAGCGGGAGGGTGCCGCCGCGGAGGGCTCCGCGGATGCCGGTGGGGGACATCGGGCGGTTGTGACGGGGGCGGGTGTCCGGCGTTCGCTTGGCGCCCACCGCCGGAGGCACCCGCACAGGCCGCCACGGGCACCCCGCCCCACCGCCGGAGGCACCCGCACAGGCCGCCACGGGCACCCCGCCCCACCGCCGGACGGCACCCGCACAGGCCGCCGCAGGCACCCCGCCCCACCGCCGGACGGCCCCCGCTCACTGGTCGGAGGAGAACCGCACCGCCCCCGCCGGAATCCGCGCGTCGCACCACACGCGGACGCCTTCGCGGAGTTCGTTGTCGGGCCCGACCACCGCCCCGTCGCCGATCACCGTCCCGGTGAGGACGGACCGTTCGCCCACGCGGGCCCGGGAGCCGATGAGGGAGTCGGTGACGACGGCGCCGGGTTCGATGACGGCCCCCGGGAGGATCGTGCTGCCGAACACCCGGGCGCCCTCCGCCACGAACGCCCCCTCCCCCACCACCGTCCCGCCCGCCAGCTTGGCGTCGGGCGCGACCGTCGCCGTCGGCAATATGAGGCGGTCCCCGCAGCGGCCGGGCACGGCCGGGGACGGCGCCCGCCCCAGCACCAGGTCCGCCGACCCCCGTACGAAGGCCGCCGGCGTCCCCAGGTCCAGCCAGTACGTGGAGTCCACCATGCCCTGCAGGTGTGCCCCGGCCGCCAGCAACTGGGGAAACGTTTCGCGTTCCACCGACACCGGCCGCCCCGCCGGGATCGTGTCGATCACCGAGCGGCGGAAGACGTACGCCCCCGCGTTGATCTGGTCGGTGACGATCTCCTCCGGCGTCTGCGGCTTCTCCAGGAACGCCAGCACCCGGCCCGTCCCGTCCGTGGGCACCAGGCCGTACGCGCGAGGGTCCGTCACCTTCGTCAGGTGCAGGGACACGTCCGCGCCCGTCGACTCGTGGGTCCGCACCAGGGCCCGGATGTCCAGGCCGGTCAGGATGTCGCCGTTGAAGACCAGTACCGGGTCGTCGGGCCCCGAGTGCAGCCGGGAGGCCACGTTGCGGATCGCGCCGCCCGTGCCGAGCGGCTCCTCCTCCGTCACGTACTCGATGTGGAGTCCCAGCGACGACCCGTCGCCGAAGTACGGCTCGAAGACCTCCGCCAGATAGGACGTCGCGAGCACGATGTGCTCGACCCCCGCCGCTCTCGCCCGCGCCAGCTGATGCGTGAGGAACGGCACCCCCGCCGCCCTGACCATGGGCTTCGGCGTGTGCACCGTGAGCGGGCGCAACCGGGTGCCCTTGCCGCCGACCAGGAGGATCGCTTCTGTCACCTGTCGTCTCTGCTTCCTGCCGGGACCGGCCGAACTGTCTTTCGGCCGGCCAGTGTATGCAGACCGTTCCCTGGCGCCGTCGATGGCCGTGAGGTGTCCCGCCCCATGCCCCCGATGGCGGTTCGAGTCCCCCTTGGATTTTCTTGAGTCCCCCCTGCCCCCCTCGCCCCGTCCCCTGCCCGCCCCTGCTCCCCGGCCGGCCCTCTCCCCCTCAGCGGCCCTGGTACCGCGCCGCGGCCGACCGGGCCGTACCGAGCTTGCCGTACAGCTTCCGCCCGGGACAGTCCGTGACGAAACCGTCCCGGTGGCCGGAGATGACGTTCAGTCGTACGTTCTTTCCTTTTCGGTAGAGATTGCCACCGGCGGACTTCAGGTATGTCTTGCCGCGCGGATTCATCCCGTACAGCCCGAGCTTCCACGCGGCCAGCCGTGCGATGGCCTTGACGGCGGAGGAGGAGGGCTTGGTGGAGTTGTACGTGCCGAGAACGGCGATGCCCATGCTGTTGCTGTTGAACCCGAGGGTGTGCGCGCCCAGGACCGGCTTCGCCACGCCGCCGGCGCGGCCCTCGTAGATCTTCCCGCACTTGTCGACGAGGAAGTTGTAGCCGATGTCCCGCCAGCCCATGCTGCGGACGTGGTAGCGGTAGATACTGCGGATGACGGACGGGGCCTGCGAGCAGTGGTAGTTGTTGCCGGACGCCGTGTGGTGCACGAACGCCGCCTTGACCTTCTTCGTGTAGGCGAACTTCTTCTCCCGCAGCTTCTCGTCCGCTCCCCAGCCGCGGCGCGTCACGATGCGCGGGCGCGGCCCGACGTACGGCTTGACCTTCTGCTGCTGCCCGGTCAGGACACCGGCTCCCAGTGCGAGCAGCTCGCTCTCGGTCTGGGCACGGCTGAGCTCCGGGATCTCGATGGCGCCGAGCGGGGCGAGGTCGGCGTTGACCGCGGAGGCGGTGACGGATTCGGCCGACTGGGCGCCGGGGGCACCGTGGGCACCGGAGCCGGGGGTGTCCGCCGCGTCGTCCGGCGTGCCGTCCGGCGGCGGCACGGCGGCGTCCCGGCCGGGGTCGACGAGTTCGAGGCGCAGCCCGGAGGGGAGGCCCCCGGCGGCCGGGGCGCCCGCCGCCCGGGTCCCGCTCCCGGTCCCGCGCGTGTGCTCCGCCCGCACCCGCACCTCGACGCCGTCCGACTCGCCCACCCACAGCGGCGCGGTGGCCCCGCGCACGCGGCCGGACCCGCGCTCGGCCGTGCCGGGGTCGGCCCCGTGGTCGGCGTGGTGTGTCTCGAGCTCCTGCCAGGCGGACCAGGTGCCGGTGCCGACGGCGCGGGTACGGACCTGGACGCGGCCGTGCAGCTCGGTGCCGGGTTCGTCCCAGACGACGCCGACGAGCGAGAAGTGCCGTACGTCGCGGCGCGGCAGGCCCTGTTCGGCGGCGCCGGAAGCGCGGTCGCGGGGCAGGGGTTCGAGGGGGAGCGACTGGGTGCCGCCGGGGACGTACGACGACCGGCCGGCTCCGGTCGGGGTCGCGGGAGCTTCCGCGGTCGGCACCGGTCTCGCGGTTGTCCCGGCCGCGGGCGGGGCGAGGGGAAGAGCGAGGGCGGCCGCGCAGGTGACGCCGATGGAGGAAGCAAGGAATCCACGCATGCCCCTGATCTTGGACATGAAATGACAAATCTGTCTAACCGTAAATTGTCGGCATGTCGGGTGTATTAGCCCGAACCGGTAACACCGTGGCGACGGCACGGGCGTCCGTCCGCTCGGCGCCCGGCCCCCGCCCGCGTACGCTTGCGTGGGTGAACGCGAGCGACCGTACCCCTGCCGACCTGCTGAGTTCCGCGCTCGCCGCGGACCCCGGGCGCCCCCTGGTGACCTTCTACGACGACGCGACGGGCGAGCGCGTCGAATTGTCCGTGGCCACCTTCGCCAATTGGGTGGCCAAGACCGCCAACCTCCTCCAGGACGAACTGTCCGCCGAACCCGGCGACCGGGTGACGCTGCTGCTGCCCGCGCACTGGCAGACGGCGGTGTGGCTGCTGGCGTGCGCGTCGGTGGGCGTCGTCGCCGATGTCGCCGGCGACCCGGCGGCGGCCGACGTGGTGGTGAGCGGACCGGAGACGCTCCAGGCGGCGCGGGCGTGTTCCGGGGCGCGGATCGCGCTGGCGCTGCGTCCGCTCGGGGGACGTTTCCCGCAGCCGCCGGAGGGCTTCGCCGACTATGCCGTGGAGGTGCCGGGGCAGGGGGACCGGTTCGTCCCGTACGCGCCGGTCGATCCGGAGGCGCCCGCGCTGATCGTGGCCGGGCGGGAGTTCAGCGCGGCGGAAGTGGTCGAGCGGGCGCGGGCGGAGGCGACGGGGCTCGGCCTGACGGGGCCGGGGTCGCGCATCCTGTCCGGGCTGCCGTACGACACGTGGGAGGGGCTCAGCGCGGGCCTGTACGCGCCGCTGGCCACCGGCGGGTCGGTGGTGCTGTGCCGGCATCTGGAGCGGCTGGAGGCGGAGGCGCTGGACAAGCGGATCGAGGCGGAACGGGTGACGGCGACGGCGCGGTAGCACCGCCCCCTCCCCCATTCGGCCCTCCCCGCCCCTCCCCCGCCGCCCATCCGCGCCATCGTCGTAAGAGCGGCAGCGGCGAGACCCGCGCGGAACCGGCGGCGGCAGGCCCGCGGCACGCAGGACACGCTCGTACGGCACGAGGGGCGGAGCCAGACGTGAGTGACACCGCAGACGCGTCCGACGGGACCGGGGCCACGGGGACCCTGGGTCCGGGGGCGGGCGCGTCCGCGACCGGGGCGGGGCTGAAGCGCCGCCGGCGGCGGCGCCGGCGGCGGGTGACGGCGCTCGCGGTGTGCGGGGCCGTCGCCGCCGCCGTGGGCGCGGGGTGGGCGGTGTACGCGAAGCTGGACGGCAACATCACGCCGGACGAGGCCGCCGCGGCCGAGCTCGCCCGCTACGAGAAGGAGCGGCCCACCGCGCTGGTCCGCGGCGCGCGGAACATCCTGCTGATCGGGTCCGACACCCGCTCCGGCGACGGCAACGCCCGCTACGGGCGGGACTCGGGCACCGCGCGATCGGACACCACGATCCTGCTGCACCTGGCCGCGGGCCGGCACAGCGCCACCGCCGTCTCGGTGCCGCGCGACCTGATGGTGGAGGTGCCCGGCTGCCGCCGGGCGGACGGGTCCCGGACCGAACCGGTGTTCACGATGCTCAACTACGCCTTCGAGGCGGGCGGTTCGGCCTGCACGATCCGGACCGTGGAGAAGCTGACGGGCATCCGGATCGACCACCACGTCGTGGTCGACTTCCACGGCTTCAAGGAGATGGTCGACGCGGTCGGCGGCGTCGAGGTGTGCCTGAGCGAACCGATCGACGACAAGGCGGCCGGGCTGAAACTGCCCGCGGGCCGGGTGACGCTCGACGGGGAGCAGGCACTCGGTTACGTCCGCGTCCGCAAGACGCTCGGGAACGGCAGCGACACCGGCCGCATGGAACGGCAGCAGCGCTTCCTGGGCGCGCTGGCCGACAAGGTCCAGAGCAATGACGTCCTGCTGAATCCGGTGAAGCTGTATCCGGTCCTGGACGCGGCGACCTCGGCCCTGACCACCGATCCGGGACTGGCGAGTCTGCGCGGTCTGTACGAACTCGCGCGCGGCCTGCGCGACATCCCCACCGAGCGGGTGCAATTCCTGACCGTTCCGCGGGAGTCGTATGCGCGTGACGCCAATCGTGACCAGCTCGTGGAAGCCGAGGCGGAGAAACTGTTCGAACGGCTGCGGAGGGACGAACCGGTGGCGGTGACGGAGGCGCCGGGCGGCCACGGCGCGTACGGACGCGACCGCGGAAAGTCCCGCGAAATGCGGGCCGACGAGCCCTCCGGCTCCGTTTCCCCGGCGCCGACGTTCCACGGGAACACCGCCGCCGAGGACGGCTGCGCGTAAAGCGCGCTCCAAGGGTTCTCACAGGAAACGGACTTCGTCCCCGAATATGGGCGGATTGCCCGGGTGTAAAGGGCGTGGAATTTGTCACCGGCGTCGTACGGCGCTGAACTGGGCGATTAGTGTGAGCGATCCGGTGTGCCCGACCGCACGGTTCCGCCTGGGGTCGCGCACTGATCGACCGAGACCCGAGCGCCTTGGGGAAGGCGCCGCGTGGCCCCGACGGAGGAACGGACGACCGTGGACGCGCAAGGCCGTGGGCGGGCGGGAAACATCGACCCCGCAGACCAGTGGGTGCTCAATCCGAACACCGGCGAATACGAACTGCGACTGCCTCCTTCCGCACCGGAGCCGGTACCCCAGGCGGCACCGCAGTCGGCGCCCCGGACGGTGTCTCAGGCGGCCCCCTGGCCGGCACCGCAGCCGACCGTGCCCGGCCCGCGCAGAGCCACACCCGGAGCACCCGGGGCGCATGGGGCGCCCGGGGCACCCGGGACACCCGGTGCGGCCACCTCGGCGAGGGCGGCGCGAGCCCGCACGGCGCCCGCCCCCGGGAGCGGCGCACCCGGCCCGGGGAAAACCTCCCCGGGCGGCGACGGCCTCGCCCCGGACCGGGCGGCTCCGTCGCGGCGCCGGCGCCGCGGCGCGCCCGAGACGCCCCCGCCGGGACGGCGCGGACGGCGGCCGGCGAAGAAGAAGGCGCGGAGCAGGCGGATCCTGCTGTGGACCGGCGGCTCGCTGGCGTTCGTCCTCGTCGCCACCGCGGGAGCCGCCTACTTCTATCTCCAGCACCTCAACGACAACATCGAGTCCCTGCCCGACGACGGCGCGAGCACCGGCGGCTTCCGCAAGGACCAGCCGATCAACATCCTGCTCATCGGCACCGACAAGCGCACCGGCGCGGGCAACGAGGGCTACGGCGACAAGGGCAGCAGCGGGCACGCGGACACCACGATCCTGCTGCACGTCTCCAAGGACCGTTCCAACGCCACCGCGCTGAGCATCCCCCGCGACCTGATCGTCGACATCCCCGACTGCCCGACCACGCAGGAGGACGGGACGACGAAGGTCATCCCCGGCTCGCAGGGCGCCCGCTTCAACGAGAGCCTCGGCCAGGAAGGCCGTACGCCCAGCTGCACCATGCGGACCGTCACCGAGCTGACCGGGGTCACGCCCGACAACTTCATGGTCGCCGACTTCAACGCGGTCAAGACGCTGACCTCGGCGGTCGGCGGCGTCGAGGTCTGCCTGGCGAAGGACATCGACGACCCGGACTCGCACCTGAAGCTGTCGGCGGGCACGCACACCATCGAGGGCGAACAGGCCCTCGCCTTCGTGCGCACCCGGCACTCGGTCGGCTTCGGCGGTGACCTGAGCCGTATCGAGATCCAGCAGCAGTTCCTCAGCTCGCTGATGCGCAAGCTGAAGTCCAACGACACGCTGACCAGCCCGTCGAAGATGGTGAAGCTGGCCGAGGCGGGCACCAAGGCCCTCACCGTGGACTCCCAGCTCAAGAGCATCGGCAAGCTGAAGGACCTGGGGATGGAGCTGGGCAAGCTCAACCCCAAGAACCTGACGTTCACCACCGTCCCGGTGGCCGACAACCCCAACGAGACGGTCAAGGCGACGGTGGTCCTGAAGGAGGCGGAGGCCCTCCAGGTCTTCCAGGCGATCCAGGACGACGTCTCCTTCACCGCGGTCAAGGAGAAGAAGAAAAAGGAGGCGGACGCCGTCGCCGCCCGGCTGAAGGGCGCCAGGTCCGACCCCTCCGAGGTCCGGGTCCGCATCCTCAACGGCGGCGCGAAGGACGGCGCCGCCCAGGAGACCCTCGCCTGGCTCCAGACCGAGCAGGGCGTGGACAAGTCCGAGAACGCCGGCGACGCCCCCGCGGAGCTGAGCAGGACCACGCTGGAGTACGCCCCGGACCAGGCCGACCAGGCCCGCCGCCTCGCCGACATCCTCGGCCTGCCGGGCGCGGCCATGAAACCGGGCGAGAGCGTCACCAACGCCCAGGGCATGCCGACGATGACCCTGACCCTGGGCAAGGACTTCAAGGGCGCCGGAGTGAAGCTCACCGCGCCGCAGAAAGCACCCGACGTGAAGAAGTCCACGGCGGACAAGGTGCAGTGCGCCAAGTGACGCGGTCCCGGCGGCCCGGGGGCGCCCACAGGGCCGCCGGTGCCGCGCCGGTGCCGCCGGGCCGCCGGTGCCGGAACCGGTGCCGGAAATCTCCGTACAGCCATCGCGCGGGTTCGTGCGTCCAACAGTGCGTGGACGCGAGCGGCGCATCCGCCGGCGTACGGCCCGGGGCGGACGGAACGGCGTGGCGCGTGGACACGCTCCGTGCACGGACGGACACCCGATTCACCGCGGGTAGCCATCCTGTCAAGGGAATGGGAGGAATTGCCCTGTTATAGGGACGTCGAATTTGTCACTGACGTCGTTCGACGCTGAACTGGGCGGATAGTGTGAGCGATCCAGTGCTCCCCGCCGCGTGGCCCGCCCTGGCGTCGTGCACTGTGCTGACCATCACCGAGCGCCTTTTCCGGAAGGTGCCGCGTGGCCCCGACGGAGGATCGGACGACCGTGGACGCGCAAGGCCGTGGGCGGGCGGACAACATCGACCCCGCAGACCAGTGGGTACTCAATCCGCGCACCGGCGAATACGAACTGCGACTGTCCCCTTCCGCACCGCAGTCGCCCGTGCCCGGACCGCGTGGCGCGGACGGCGGCGCCTCCCGCCGCGCCCCGGCTCCCGGCAGCGAGACGCCCGCCCGTGAGGCCCGGCGGGAGGTGCCGTCCCAGCGCAGGCGCCGCGGCGCGCCCGAGGGGCCGCCGGAGCGGCGCGGGCGCCGCCCGGCACCGCAGGGGAAGCCACAGGGGAAGCCACAGGGAAAGAAGACGGCCCGGGGCCGCAAGGTCCTGCTGTGGTCCGGCGGCACGATGGCGCTGGTGCTGCTCGCCGCCGGCACGGGCGGCTACCTCTACCTCAAGCACTTGGAGGACAACGTCTCGACGACGGACGTCGGCAGCGCGGGCAAGAGCAGCTTCAGCAAGGACGAGGCCTTCAACATCCTCGTCATCGGCACCGACAAGCGCACCGGCGCGGGCAACGAGGGCTACGGCGACAAGGGCAGCAGCGGGCACGCGGACACCACGATCCTGCTGCACGTCTCCAAGGACCGCACCAACGCCACCGCGCTGAGCATCCCCCGCGACCTGATCGTCGACATCCCCGACTGCCCGACGAAGCAGGCCGACGGTTCCACCCGGATCGTCCCCGGCTCGCAGGGCGTCCGCTTCAACCGGAGCCTCGGCGAGGGCGGCCGGGACCCGGGCTGCACCATGCGCACGGTGCAGGAGACCACCGGCATCCCGGTCGACCACTTCATGATGGCCGACTTCAACGCGGTCAAGACGCTGACCACGGCGGTCGACGGCGTGAACGTCTGCCTGACCCACGCCGTCAACGACAAACAGTCCAAGCTGAACCTGCCCGCGGGCGAGTCCAAGGTCGAGGGCGAGCAGGCCCTGGCCTTCGTCCGCACCCGGCACAGCTTCGGCAACCAGGGCGATCTGGACCGCATCAAGGTGCAGCAGCAGTTCCTGGGCTCGCTGATGCGGAAGATGTCCTCCGGCGACACCCTGACCAGCCCCACCAAGCTGGTGAAGCTCGCCGAGGCCGCCACCAAGGCGCTCACCGTGGACTCCGCCATCGGCAAGGTCGGCACGCTCAAGGACATCGCCCTGGAGCTGAAGAAGGTGCCGACGAAGAACATCTCCTTCACCACGGTGCCGGTGGTCGACAACCCCGCCGAGAAGCGCCCGGTGACGGTCGTCCTCGACCAGTCGAAGGCCCCCCAGCTCTTCGACACCATCGTCAACGACGTCTCGCTCACCGCGGTCAAGGAGAAGAAGAAGCAGGAGGCCGCCGCTGTCGCCGCCCGGCTGAAGGGCGCCAGGTCCGACCCCTCCGAGGTGCGGGTCCGCATCCTCAACGGCGGCGCACCGGCCGGCAGCGCGCAGGAGACCCTGGCCTGGCTCCAGACCGAGCAGGGCGTGGACAAGTCCGAGAACCTGGGCAACGCGCCCGCGCAGCTCGCCAGGACCACGCTGGAGTACGCGCCGGACCAGGCCGACCAGGCCCGCCGCCTCGCCGACATCCTCGGCCTGCCGGGCGCGGCCATGAAACCGGGCGAGAGCGTCACCAACGCCCAGGGCATGCCGACGATGACCCTGACCCTGGGCAAGGACTTCAAGGGCGCCGGAGTGAAGCTCACCGCGCCGCAGAAAGCACCCGACGTGGAGAAGTCCACGGCGGACAAGGTGCAGTGCGCCGGCTGAGGCCGGAAGTGGACCTGAGGGGCCCGTCACGCGTCCTACAGGACGACAGGCGGGACTGTGCCGACGGCACGAGGGTGGGGAGGACGGGAAGTGACCCGGAACAGTGTGCAGGAGGAGGACGCGCCGCCGCCGGCCCGGCGGGCCCGGCAGCGGCCGCGGGGTGACGATCGCCCGCCCGCGAAGGGCCCGCAGGCACACCCGGCCGCAGCGCCGCCCCGTGACGGCGGAGACGGCAGGCACGGCGCAGACGGCGGTGAGGTCCACGCCCGCGGCACCAGGCGCCGGCCGCCGCGGCGCGGGCACCGCGCGTTGCGCTGGTCCGCGGTCACCCTGGCGGTGCTGATACTCGGCACGGCCGGCGCCGGATACCTCTACTACCAGCACCTCAACGGCAACATCGAGAAGGACCCCCTGAACCTGGGCGACAGCAAGGTCGCCAAGCCGACGCCGAACGCCGCCGGGCAGGTTCCGCTGAACATCCTGGTCATCGGCTCCGACGCCCGGGACACCGAGGAGAACCAGAAGCTGGGCGGCGCCCGGGAGACGTTCGGCGGCACGCCGCTGGCGGACGTGCAGATGCTGGTGCACCTGTCCGCCGACCGCAGCAACATGTCGGTGGTCAGCATGCCGCGCGACACCCTGGTGAAGATCCCCAAGTGCACCGACCCGGACGACGGGAAGGTCTACCCGGCCACCGTCGGCCGGACGATGACGAACCAGAGCCTCGGCCACGGCGGCCCCGGCTGCACGGTGGCGACCTGGCAGGAGCTCACCGGCATCCACATCGACCACTTCATCATGGTCGACTTCGCGGGCGTGGTGTCGATGGCGGACGCCGTCGGCGGCGTCCCGGTCTGCGTGGACGCCAACATCCACTCCCGCGACCGCAAGGGCCACGGCTCGGGCCTGAAGCTGCCCGAGGGCACCCACCCGGTCAAGGGCGAGCAGGCCCTCCAGTGGCTGCGCACCCGGTACGGCTTCGAGGACGGCAGCGACCTCGCCCGCGCCAAGGCGCAGCACATGTACATGAGCTCGATGATCCGCCGGCTCCGCGAGAACGCCACCCTGAGCAACCCGAACAAGCTGCGCCGCCTCGCCGAGGAGGCCACCGAGGCGCTCACCGTCGACCCGGGCCTGGACACCGTCAAGAAGCTGTACGACCTGAGCACCGAACTGCGCAAGGTGAAGCCGGAGCGCATCACCATGACCACGATGCCCAACCGGTACGTGGGCGCCCGCGTGGAGCCGACCGAGGACGCCGAGCAGCTCTTCCGGCTGGTGCGGGAGGACATCCCGCTGGACGGCAAAAGCGTGAAGAAGACCCCGGAGAAGGAGTCGGACGACCCGGCCGCCGCCGACGGCGAGATCGCGGTGCAGGTCCGCAACGGCACCCGTACCGACGTCCTGGCCCCGGCGAGCGGGCGGGCGCGCACGGTCGCCGGGCTGCTGGTGGACAAGGGCTTCACGCAGGCGGTCGCCGACCCCGCCACCGCCGCGAGCGAGGACCGGACCGTCGTGCGCTACCCGAGCGCCGAACTGGAGGGCGACGCCCAGCGGGTCGCCAAGGCCCTGGGGATTCCGGTGAGTTCGGTGAAGCAGTCGACGGACGTCTCGGGCGTCACGCTCGTCGTGGGCGCGGACTGGCGGGAGGGTACGGCGTACCGGGCGCCCAAGAGCGACGACAAGACGCCCAGGACGGCTCAGGCCCTCAACGGGGCGGACGACAAGGCGTGCATGCACGTGAACCCGGCGTTCACCTGGTCCTGACGGCCGGCCGCGCCCCGGTCCTCTCCTTCTCCTGAGGACCGGACGTGTCCGGCCCTCACCGCGAACCGGCGTCCGCGCCCGTACCCGTACCCGTGCTCACGTTCGCGCCCGTGCCCGTGTCCGCGTGGACCGCCGGGCGCCGGCTCGCGATCACCTTGCGGGCCAGCGACCGCGGGCTGGTCAGGAAGCCCCAGCCCCACGACATGTGCATGGTCGCCAGCGCGAGGGGGATCTGCGCCCGCGCCTTCAGCGGCAGCCCCTTGCCGGCCGGCACCGACCCGGCGACGATCGCCGCCAGATAGCCGCCGGGGATCACGAAGCCCCACGGGGTGAGCGCCGCGCCCACCACGATCCCGGCCGCGATCGCGCAGACCGCGGCCGGCGGGGCGAGGTAGCGCAGGTTGATGGAGCCGGCGTGGTAGCGGGCGACGACGTGCCGCCAGCGGCCGTAGTCCTTGTACTGCTTGGCGAGGGCCTTGACGCTCGGCCGGGGCCGGTAGGACACCTTCAGCTCGGGCGAGAACCAGATCAGCCCGCCGGCCTCGCGGATGCGGAAGTTCAGCTCCCAGTCCTGGGCGCGGATGAACTCCTCGTTGTAGCCGCCCTGCTGCTCCAGCGCCTCGCGCCGGAACACCCCGAGGTAGACCGTCTCGGCGGGGCCCGCCTGGCCGCCGGTGTGGAAGGCGGCGTTGCCGACGCCGATCTTCGACGTCATGGCGGCGGCGACCGCGTCCTCCCAGGCGTTCTCGCCCTCGGCGTGCATGATGCCGCCGACGTTCTGCGCGCCGGTCTCCTCCAGCAGCCGTACGGCCGTGGCGATGTAGTTCGGCGAGAGCATGCCGTGCCCGTCGACGCGCACCACGACCGGGTGCCGGGATGCCTTGATCGCGGCGTTCAGCGCGGCCGGGGTGCGCCCGCTGGGGTTGGGCACGGTGTGCACGCGCGGGTCCTCGCGGACGAGCTGGGCGGCTATCTCGTCCGTGCGGTCCGTGGACGGACCGAGGGCGATGACGACCTCCATCTCGCCGGCGTACTCCTGCGCGAGGATCGCTTGGACGGCTCCGCGCAGATGCCGCTCCTCGTTGAGGACCGGCATGATCACGGACACGGCGGGAAGCTGCACGTCGGAGTTGGCGTTCATCGGTGCTCACGTTACCGCGAACGGGGGACACGGGTGCGCGCCGCGGGGGCCGCTGCACCGGGCCGCAGATCGTATGGGCCTACGGTGCTCACGGATTCCCACGTCCGGTTCCAGGGCCAGTCCTCGCGGAGGTTTCCCCTTGCCCACGCCGTCCCGCTCACCCTCCCCCAGGGTCCCGGCCGCACCCGCGCGGGGCGGGCCCCCGCCGCCCCGGCGCCGCCCGCGGCCCTCGGGAGCGGCGGCGCCGGGGCCCGCCGCCGGGCGGAAGCGGCCGCGCTGGGCCCTGCGGGTGGTGACCACGCTGTCGGTGGTGGTGCTCGCCTCGGCCGGCATCGGGCACACGGTCCTCAGCGACCTGGACGCGGACATCGCCCGGGTCGACGCCTTCAAGGACATGAAGAACCGGCCGCGCGCCGGGCACGGCATGAACGTCCTGCTCGTCGGCACCGACGGCCGCGACCGGATCACCCCCGAGGAGCGGCACCGGTACCGGCTGGGCGGCGCGCCCTGCCACTGCACCGACACCATCATGATCGTGCACATCTCGGAGGACCGGGAGCGGGCGAGCGTGGTGAGCCTGCCGCGCGACTCCTACGCCGTGACGCCCGCGCACACCGACACCACCACCGGCAGGCGGCACGGCGGCCACCCGCTCAAGCTGAACGCGGCGTACGCGGAGGGCGGCCCCCAGCTGACCATCCGCACCGTCGAGGCCATGACCCGCGTGAAGATCGACCACTATCTGGAGGTCGACTTCACCAGCTTCATGAAGACCGTCGACGTCCTCGGCGGCGTACAGGTGTGCACCGCCCGGCCCCTCAAGGACAGCCACACCGGCCTCGACCTGCCGGCCGGCACCCACACCCTGTCGGGCGGGCAGGCCCTGCAGTACGTCCGCTCCCGCCACCTCGACGGCGCCTCCGACCTGGGCCGGATGCAGCGCCAGCAGCAGTTCCTGGCCGCCCTCATCGACCGGGCGACCTCCTCGGGCATCCTGCTGAACCCGATCAGGTTCCGGGACATGACGCGGGCCGTGCTGGGCTCCGTACGCGCCGACAAGGGCTTCGGCACCGACGAGCTGCTGGCGCTGGGCCGGGCGATGCGGAACTTCTCCCCCTCGTCGTCGGAGTTCGCCACGGTGCCCATCGAGGAGATGGGGTACGCCGTCAAGGGCGTCGGCTCGACCCTGAAGTGGGACCCCGTCCAGTCCGAGCGGCTCTTCCGGGCGCTGCGCGAGGACAAGCCGCTGGCCGCGCACCGGCCGCGCGCCACGCCGGTGCCGACCGTGCCGGTGGACCCGCGGCAGATCCGCGTCCAGGTCGAGAACGGCACGCACACGGCCGGGCTGGGCCGGCGGGTGGACACGGCGCTGGCGGCGCTCGGCTTCGGCACCACCCGGGCGCCGGTGAACGCCGCGGACCGTACCGTCCGGCGGACCGTCGTCGCCTACGACCCCCGCTGGGACCGCTCGGCCGAGTCGCTCGCCGCGGCCCTGCCGGGCAGCGAGCTGCGCCCGGTCGCCGGGCTCGGGCCGACGCTGAAGGTGATCGCGGGCACCGACTTCAAGGGGGTCCGCAAGGTCCGCGCCGAGCAGCCGGTCCGGCAGCCGGGCGGCGTGGTGCGCGGCGACGAGGTGGTGTGCGGGAAGCCGTAGGGCCCGCCCCTGCGGGGTTCAGTTGCCGGAGACGGTCACCGTCTCGTCGTTCTTCAGCTGCTCCACGAGCTGCTTGACCTTGGCGGTGTCCCACTGGAGGTTGCCGTTGGGGGCGTTGCCCGCGATCGGCATGTTCAGGGACTTCCCGTCGCCGCCGCTGACGCCCTTCATCGCCAGGAACATGTCGGCCAGGTCGAACAGGCCCATGTCCTTGTCGACGATCAGGGAGTCCAGGCCGGCGCCCATGGTCGGGTACAGCCTGAACGGGTTGAGGACCGTGGAGGGGGTGGCCACCTGGCTCGCCAGGGCGGACAGGAACTTCTGCTGGTTCTTCGTCCGGTCCAGGTCGGAGCCGGCCAGCGCGTAGCGGGTGCGGACGAAGGCGAGGGCCTCCTCGCCGTTCAGGGTCTGCCTGCCCTTCTCGAAGTCGGCGCCGGACTTGGTGTCCTTGATGTCCTGCGGGATGTCCATCTCGACGCCGCCGGCCGCGTCCACGATGTTGGCGAAGCCGGCGAAGCCGATCTCGACGTAGTGGTCGATGCGCAGCCCGGTGTTGTGCTCGACGGTGCGCACCAGCAGCTCGGGGCCGTCCTCGGCGTAGGCGGCGTTCAGCTTCACGTGCCGGCCGGTGGCCTCGTACCGCTTGCCGGACTCCGATCCCACGAAGCTCGGGATCTCCACGTCCGAGTCGCGCGGCAGGGAGATCAGCGTGGAGCCGTTGCCGCCGGTGTGCAGGATCATCATCGAGTCCGTGCGCTTGCCCTCGGCGGACCCGGTGTGCAGCTTCTTCTTCTCCTCGGCCGACATGCCCTCGCGGCTGTCGGAGCCGACGATCAGGTAATTGGTGCCCTCGCCCGCCTCCGGCCGCTCGATGACCTTCGACAGGTCGACCTCGCGGTTGAGCTTGGAGTCGGCCCAGAAGTAGGTGCCGATCGTCGTGGCCACGAGCACGGTCACGACGGTGATCGAGGTCACCTTGATGCGGCGCCGCCAGTTCGGCGCGGGGCGCGGGCCGCGCGCCCCGGGACCGCCGGGGCCCCGGCCGCCGGGGGTGCCGTAGACCTGGCCGGTGTTGTAGCCGCTGTCGTAGCCGCCGGGACCGCCCGGATCGGCGTATCCGTCGTGGCCGCGGCCGTCGACGTACGACGGCTGCTGCGGCACCCGGCCGCCGTGGGGCGGCGCCGCGGGGCCCTGGCCGGGCGGCCCCGCCGGGCCGCGGCGGACCTGCCGCATCACGCGCGCGCCCTCGGGCTGCGCGCTCGCGCTGCCGCGTCCGTACCTGCCGCGGTCCTCGCCGGACCATCCCTCGGGCCAATCACTCATGGCTCCCAGTGTGCAGGTCCCCGCTGTGCCGCATACAAGGGTCGTCGGAAAACGGGGGCCGCGCTGTTGCGAAGCTGACACAAAATACGCCGTTGTCGCCCCGGCATAAGGTGGAGGCCATGACAGACCAGGCAGACCACGCCTCGACCGCCGAGACCGGAACCCCGGAGATCCCGGGCAAGCCGGTGTCGGCGTCCCGCACCACCCTGAGCCACATCATGACCCACAACGACACCAACCTCCTCGGTACGGTGCACGGTGGTGTGATCATGAAACTGGTCGACGACGCGGCGGGCGCCGTCGCCGGCCGCCACTCCGGCGGACCGGCCGTCACCGCCTCCATGGACGAGATGGCGTTCCTCGAACCGGTCCGCGTCGGCGACCTCGTCCATGTGAAGGCCCAGGTCAACTGGACCGGCCGGACCTCGATGGAGGTCGGCGTGCGGGTCCTGGCCGAGCGCTGGAACGAGTCCGCCCCGCCGACCCAGGTCGGCTCGGCCTACCTCGTCTTCGCCGCCGTGGACGCCGACGGCAAGCCGCGCCGCGTGCCGCCGGTGATCCCCGAGACCGAGCAGGACAAGCGCCGCTACCAGGAGGCCCAGATCCGCCGCACCCACCGCCTGGCCCGCCGCCGCGCGATCATGGAGCTGCGGGAGAAGCGGGCGGCGGAGGGGCTCGAGGACTGACCTGCGGCGCCCGGCGTCCGGCGCACAGGGCGGGGGGCGGGGGGGCGCTACTTCCCGGGCGTCCCGCTCTCCCCGTGCTTCCCCTGCGCTCCGGGCTCCCCCTGCGCTCCGGGCTCCCCCTGCGCTCCGGGCTCCCCTTGCGCTCCGGGCTCCCCTTGCGCTCCGGCCGTCAGTTCCGGCCGCAGGACCAGGGCGCGGAGCTGCTCACGGGTGAGGGGCGGGGTCTTCAGCAGGGGCCCGAGCCGGCCCTGACCGCGGTAACCGGTGCTGTCCCGCACGTACAGGGCCTGGCCGTCGGGGAACATCAGCCGGGCGTGCAGCTCCTCGCCCCAGGACGGGGTGCCGGACGTCCGCCCCGCCGGCTGCCGCCAGATCGTCAGTACGCGCCCGCCGGACAGCTCCTCGCGCACGCAGTCGGCGCGGGGGTCCTCGCCCCGGTCCGGTGCGCAGAGGTCGTCGGCCGGGCTGTCCGCGCCCGTCTTGGCCTTGGTGTACTTCTCGTCCCGCAGGGCGATGTGGAGGTAGCCGACGCCACCGTCCCGGCGGACGGCGTAGTCGCCGTCCGGCGCGCCCCGGGACCGGGACCTGCCGCGGGTGGCTGCCTCGACGTTGTCCAGTCCGTGCAGGCGCCGCCAGCCGAGGACCACCTTGACCAACGTCGTCTGGACCAGGTCCTCCGCCTCGTCGCGGTTGCCGCAGATCAGGTAGGCGCTCCGGAAGAGCGCCAGGCGTCTGCTCCCGACGAATTCGTGCAGCGCGCCCTCGCCGCGCTTCATCCCTCCCCGCTTTCCCGGGCCGCGCACACGGACCGTCCCGCCCCTTCAGTGCGCCGGCACCCGCCCCGGGTTGCGGCACCGTGGAACGCGATTCCTCCGCGCCCGATCCGGCACCCAATCCGGCACCCGGTGCAACCCCCCGCCCTTCCCGGCGCACTGGCAGGGGTGACAGGCGTTGCCCCCGAGAAGGAACAGGAAGTGCTCGGCATGAGTGCAATACGCGTACGGAAGGCACGGGAGATGCGGAAGACACGGCTGAGAACGGCCGCCGTGGTCCTGGCCGCCGCGGTGGCCGTCGTGTCGTCGGCCACCGCGCACGCCGGCGTGCGGTGGTCCGCGGGAGAGCTGCCGGACACGGGAACCGCCGCGCTGACCGGCATCACCCGGGTGGACGGCGACACCACCTGGGCGTACGGGATACGGGTGACCCAGGAGGGCAAGGCCCAGCGCTCGGCGCCGCTGCTGCTCTCCCGGGACGACGGCGAGCGGGGCTGGCGGGAGATCCCGATGCCGGCGTTCGGCCAGAGCTTCGACCAGATCAACGAGATCAGCGCCGTGTCGCAGGACGACGCCTGGGCCGTCGGCCTCTACGACGACGCGCGCGGGACCTTCCGCACCCAGCACTGGGACGGCACCGGCTGGCAGGTGATCGACGCCCCGGCGCCCGAGGGGGTGCCGCTCGCCGGCGGCGGGCTGCTGGACGTGTCCGCCCGCTCCGCCGACGACGCGTGGGCGGTCGGCTGGATCCAGGTCGTCGACAGCGAGACGCCCACCCCCGGCAAGCCCGGCGGGACGACCCAGGAGTCGCACGACGAGGCGCTGGTCCAGCACTGGGACGGCGACGCGTGGCACATCGTGCCCGTGCCGGACGCCACCTCCCTGTCGGTCAGCTCCGTCGCGGCCGTCGGCGCCGACGACGTGTGGGTCTCCGGATACACGGCCGAGGACAAGCCCGTGATGCTGCACTACGACGGCGGCGCCTGGTCCCGCGTTCCGGTCCCGTACGACGGGGTGAACGGTGAACTCGTCGACCTGGAGGTGCGCGGCCCCGGCGACATCTGGGCGGCGGGCCGGAAGCTGAACGACGACGAGGACACCGGGCACGCCCTGGTCGCGCACTGGGACGGCCACGCCTGGCAGCAGGTCCCGGTGCCCGCGGACGCCGGGCGGGTCGACGACCTGACGCTCACGCCCGGCGGGGTGGCGGTGGCCGGGAAACGGCCGGACGGCAGGCCGTACGGGATGCGGTTGCGCGACGGGCGCTGGTCACCCCTGGACGTGCCGGTGGGCGGCCCGGCCGGCAGCCGGTACCTGAGCGGTCTGACGTGGACCCCACAGGGGCTCGTGATCACCGGCCACGACACGGGCGAGACCGGCCTGCCGGCCCCGGTCCTGCTGACCGAAGGCCGCTGAGCGGACAAGAAACCAGGGCAGCATCCCCGGCCCCGGCCCCCGGTCCCTGACCCCCGGCCCCCGGTCCCGGCCTCCGGTCCCCGGCCCTCTGCGTCACGCCGTGGGCCGGGGGCCGGGGCTCCCCGTCTCGAACCAGAGCAGCTTCCCCGCCCCGCACCCCGGAAGGCCGCCGCCCTCGCCGTCGCCGAGCGACCAGGCACCCCACGAGTCGGCGTACTCCTGCACGAGGTGCAGCCCGCGCCCGCCGACCGCGCCGGGCGGGGCGGGGACGGCGCGGCCTCCGTGCGGCCCGGCGAAGGGCGCGGGGACGCGCGGATCGCCGTCCCACACCCCGACGCGCAGCCGCCCGTCGTCCAGCGCGGTGAGCCGCAGCGAGCAGGGCCCGCCGGTGTGCCGGTAGGCGTTGGTGACCAGCTCGCACGCCAGCAGTTCCACGGTGTCCAGCAGTTCGTGTCTGCCGTGCCCGTCGAGGGCGGCCCGTACGGTCATGCGTGCGACGCGTGCGGCTCTGGGGTCGTGGGGCAGGCGGAGGGCGTACACCCAGGTGTCGGACAGGGATACGGTGCCCATGGAGACCTCCGGGAGAAAGGGGAGACGGCTTGCCCGACCGGCCGCGCCGAGCGGTGGCTGTGCCTGGGGTGGTGCGCTTCCGGCTTATGGGGGCGGCGAGTTGGGCGGTACATGAGAACCGTAGAGCAGTCAGTTAGATGCATCTAACGAATCCCGCTAAAACCATCCATGCTTCACTCGTGTGAGGGAGTGCAACGCCGCGTCGCGGCCAGAAAGGAGATGCCGTGCCGCCCACCAACAGCCCCACGCTCCGGCAGCGAAGGCTGGGGGCGGAGCTGCGCAAACTTCGCGAGCGGGCCGGACTCACCGCTACGGGCGCAGCCGAACTCCTCGGCGTCAACCAGGCACGCGTCAGCATGATCGAGACCGGCCGCACGCCCATCAGCGCCGACCGGCTCCGCTCCATGGCGCACACCTACGACTGCCGCGACGAGGAGCTGATCGATGCCCTCGCCGCGATGACGGGCCGACGCACACGCGGCTGGTGGGAGGAGTACCGCGACCATGTACCGGTCGCCTTGATCGACCTGGCCGAGCTGGAGCATCACGCCTCCGGGTTCCGCGTGGCCCTCCTGATCCACATCCCGGCGCTGCTCCAGACCACCGACCACGCCCGCTCCCTTTTTCGCGCGGTGGTCCCACCGATGCGCCAGTACGAGATCGAGCACCGCCTCACGCATCGCGTGAAACGGCAAGGCATCCTGCACCGGGCGGACCCACCCCCGTACGCGGCGATCATTCACGAAGCGGCGCTCCGGATGAACTTCGGTGGCCCGGTAGTCGCCCGTGGCCAGCTCAAGCACCTGCTCGACATGAGCGAACTGCCCCACGTCACCATCCGGGTGATCCCCTTCGGCGCGGACCACTTCCCGACCACCGGTCAGTCCTTCGACTACATCGAGGGCTCCGTCCCGCAGCTCGACACGGTCCAACTGGACTCGCATCACGGCGCCTGCGAATTCCTCGACGCAGAAGCTCAGTTGAGCAAGTACCGCGCGGTACTGGACCGCATGGAGTCCTGTGCGCTGGACCCCGCCAAGACTCGCGACTTCATCCACCACCGCATCCAGGACCTGTGAAGGAACCGACCATGCAGACCTTTGACTGGCGGAAGTCCACCTACAGCGGCGACGGCTCCAACTGCGTCGAGATAGCCACCACCCCGACCGCGGTCCTGGTCCGCGACTCCAAGAACCCGGCCGGCCCTCATCTCGCCCTTCCGCCCACCGCCTGGGTGGACTTCCTCACCCACGCAGCGGAGGGGGAAGCCCTGGCCGATATTCCGGAAACGATCTCAGGGGAGGCTGTCCGTGCTCTTGGCTGGTGAGGCTTGGCGGAGTGCGTTCGACGCGATGCAACGAGCGGCATGGCGCCTGGAGACGCTCCCGGTCTGCCGCGTCCCCCAAGAGGAAGAGACCATCGCCGAGTTCCTGGCCGGTGGCCCGGTGACGCGGGAAGCGACACAGCCCTGGTTCGATCGGGTCCAGGCGTACGTTGCCGACGGTCGCAGCGTCGGGCGGGTTCACGTCGTCACGCGACCGCTCTCGGACTACCTCCGGTTCGAGTTCGCGTACTACCGTCACAACGTCGAGGCCGGGGAGGATGTCCGCATCCTTGATGTGACCGGCCGCCCCAATCCCCTTGAGAGAGCTCCCGACTTCTGGATGTTCGATCGTTCCCGAGTCGTGCTCATGCACTACGAGGCAGACGGAACCCAGATCAGCCGGGAACTGCACGATGGCGACCCCGAGCCCTTTCGTGAGTACCAGCGCATCGCTCTCTCCGAATCGGTGCCCTTCGAGAAGTACGTGAAGAGCCTCGCCGTTTGACGGCGAAGCCCCGGACCGGGCTGAAGAGCCGTCCGGGGTTTCCCCTGAGCACAGATGTCAGGGCAGGTTGCATGCCATCACGTTCCGCTGGACCTGGTTCGCGCCTTCGCAGATCTGGGTGCTTTACGGGCAAAAGATGATCTGCCCTGTGCAAATACCCCTTCTTGGGGCCCGGGGTTTCCCCATGAACATCACTACGTCGTCCCTGGCTAGGGGCCGTGCGTGCCCCCGACCCAACTACGGCCGTCTGCTGGCGCCCTTGACGCCAGGACTCAACAGGGCGACGCTCCCGCAAGCGAGTGCAACCGCATCGACACCGGGAGCAGTCATGCCCTACAAGTTCCTCGGGATCACGCCCAACACCGGCAAGGACGACTCACCGACGATCTGGCTCGATGAGGAGACGGGAGACCTTCTGATCCAGTCGTACAAGGCGACCGAGGAGGAAGTAAAAGCCTGCCAGGAGGTCGGCTCCATCCCCGGCCACTCCACGGACGTCCCGGATCACGAGACGATCATCAGGCTTCCCGCTGTCATGCTCCAGTTCATCCCGCGACAGGATGGAGACGCCACAGATGCAGCCCCCAGCACGTGAACCACTGTCCCACGCCCGGCGATCCGCTGTTCATCTGGAAGTGCGCGACCACTACCAGA
Source organism: Streptomyces sp. NPDC006134 (assembly GCF_040628835.1). Classification (NCBI taxonomy): domain Bacteria; kingdom Bacillati; phylum Actinomycetota; class Actinomycetes; order Kitasatosporales; family Streptomycetaceae; genus Streptomyces; species Streptomyces sp. NPDC006134. Next base: position 42,738 of record NZ_JBEXTV010000021.1, read on the forward strand.
CCGAAGACCCGGACTTCCTTGCTTGGCGAGAGGGCCGCCGGTTCCACCCGGGGAACCGCGAAGCGTGGTGGGAAGGCTGGCACGACGCCGTACACGCTGCCGTGACTCGGGGTGTGACCGTGCGCCGCGCTCGCGTCGTGTCCGAACCGCTGTCGGAATACGTCTGCTTCGAGTACGACTACGCCGTGACGAACCTCGCCGCCGGGGAGCAGGTTCGTTGGCTTCCTCGCCGCCAGACAAAGGGCTTGGCCATTCCGGCAGTGGATTTCTGGGTCTTTGACGAGGAACTGGTTCTCTTCCACCATTTCAGCGGGGATGGCGTACTCATGGAGCGCGAGTACGTCAGTGACGGCACGCTGGCTAAGTGGTGCATGAATTCGTTCGAAGCGATCTGGGAACGGGCCACGCCACACGAGGAGTACAAGCCGGCCTGACTGGTCCGCACCATGGCAACTTCAGGATCATCGAGTGTCCAGGCAGCCCGGAAAGTCCTTGCCGATCGTCTTCGGGAGATCTATACGGATGCCGGGCTGGATGGCAAAACGCTCGCGCGTGCATGCGGCTGGCATCCGTCCAAGGTGTCGCGGATCTCGACGGCGAAAACGTCACCGTCGGCTGACGACATCCGGGCATGGTGCCAGGCGTGTGGTGCGGAAGACCAGACGGAAGATTTGATTGCTTCCCTACGCGCCGTCGAAGGCATGTGGGTCGAGTGGCGCCGCGCGGAGCGTGCCGGCCTGCGACGTTCCCAGGAAGAACGTCTTCCGCTGTACGAACGCACGCGCCGGTTTCGCTCTTACTCGTCGTGGGCTATTCCCGGGCTTATTCAGACCCAGGGGTACACGGAGGACATACTCCGGACCATCCAGCGGCAGCGGGTTTCAATGGATGATGTGGCCGATGCGGTAGCGGCCCGCATGGAGCGTCAGCGCGTGCTGTACGAGGGAGAACGTCGCTTTGCTTTCCTCATCGAGGAGCCGGTCCTCCGGAACACCCTGAGCGCGGCTGAAACGCAGTGCGCGCAGCTGGAGCACTTGCTCATGGTGAGTCGCCTGCCGAACGTCAGCCTGGGTGTGATTCCGGTGTCACAGCGGCGCCCACGCCTACCCGTCGAGAACTTCTGGATCTACGACGCAGCACAGGTCAACGTCGAGTTGGTATCCGGCTACCTCACAATCACGCAGCCAAGCGAGGTCGCTGCCTACGCCGATACGTTCGCAGGCATGGCCGACATGGCGGTCTACGGGCCCAAAGCCAGAACGCTGATCTTGACGGCCCGGGACTCGCTCGGGTGATCGCCGTGCAATCTCATGCAATCAGCTAGGGATTGATTCGTTTGCGTTCCTAGCGTGGTCATCACACGGACGACGCGAAGGGGTGTCGGCATGAGCCAGCCGAAGACTTACCCGAGTGAGCCAGTAGAGCTGCCGCTGAGGATGGAACCGGAGCCGGCCCCCGTGGAGGGCTGCGCGGGTTGTGCGGAGCTGGCGAACGTGCGGGAGCGGGCGCGGGCAGGTGGCGACTGGACCACCGTGACCGACTGCAACGTCTACTTGCAGCGGCACCCCGAGGGCCACTGATGGTCACGGTCGAGAACGTCGGTAAGCGGGGCAACGCCCTCTCGCCTTCCTCCTCCCCCCCCCCGGGGGCGAGGCCAGGAGTGTGTCCCGCCGCACCAGGTCACACGCACCTGAGACTCACCGGGCGTCGCCCGTTCTCCGCTGAGAACCCAGTCTCCCGCCATGTCGGGATGCACCACCGCACCGTTCACGCACCATCCGACCAGGAAGGAAGAGACGTGACGATCACGCATGCCAACCAGGCCGAGGTTCTGGACCTCATCAGCCCCGACCTCCAGGCGCAGCTCATCGCGGACGTGCGCAAGAGCTGGCCCGTCCTCACCGACGACATGGGCAAGCGCGGCGTGAGCCAGATGGCTGCCTTCCTGGCCACCAGCGCCCGCACCACGGAGACGCTGACGCCCTCGCTGCGCGTGGACGAGTTCTGGCACCGGTTCATCCTGCGGACGCAGGACTACGCCGCGTTCTGCCGCGCACTGGGCACCGGGTTCATCCACCACGTCCCCGAGCCCGCCGGGCAGGCCGACCCGGTCAAGGGCTGTGGCGTCATGGAGCGGACCACGGCCGCAATCGCGGCGGCCGGGTTCACCATCGACGTGGAATTCTGGCCCGGAGTGGGCGCGGCGGAATGCACTCAGTGCCACGCTGGATGCACCGACAGCCCCGTGAACAAGTAGGCCCCCACAGCGAACCGGCCGGCCGCCCGGCGTCCAGCCTGGCGGCCGTGCCCGTGAACAGGAGCGGAAGAGGCGTGACGGACCCCCGCAGTGCCGCTTGGGACACGTACTCACACACCAAGCCCCAACGCCGCACGACGAACGCCAAGGGCGAGACGACGTGGTTCAACTGGACCCAGCACCCCGACCACGGCCCTGGCGCCGAAGTGCTCACGCTGAAGTCCGGGGACAGTGTGCTCGACCTGGGATGCGGGTCGGGCGGGAACCTGGCGCACCTGGCCACGCTCGGTATGCGGGCCGTGGGGATCGACCTATCGGGCGCCCAGCTCGCCAAAGCCCGTCGGCGCTGGTCGGACGTGAACGGGATGGAGCTGCATCAGGGCGACGCCCTGGCCTTCCTGGCAGCCTCCACCGCCCCCTACAACGCGATCTACTCCGTGTTCGGGGCGGCCTACTTCACTGACCCTGGCTTGACGTTGCCCGCCGTTTACGGACGTCTCGTTCCCGGCGGAGTCTTCGCCATGTCGCAGCATCCCCCCGTGGAAGGCTGCTACGGCTGCCAAGCGTCCTACATCCCGCGCGGGCCCGACGAGGACCCGGCCATCGTCAAGCGGTGGGACCACCCTCCGGAGACATGGGCCGCGATGCTGAAGGAGTACGGCTTCGAGGACGTGACCGCCACCGTCCTCCCAGCCCCGGAACACGGCAAGCGCCGAATCGGCACTCTGCTGATCCGTGGGGTGCGCGGCTCGTCGTGGGAACGGGGTCACGGAACCACTCGGACCGAAGTAACGAAGTAACGAAGTAACGGAAAAGAGCCCCGCCGTTGATGGCCGGGGCTCTTTCGTTTGGCTGATCAAGCGCCGCTGACCTGCGGAAACCCTACTAGGGAAGGTTCCTGGCCATCACGATCCGCTGGACCTGGTTCGTGCCCTCGTAAATCTGCGTGATCTTGGCGTCGCGCATCATGCGCTCCACCGGGTAGTCCCGCGTGTAGCCGTAACCGCCCAGGAGCTGGACCGCGTCCGTGGTGACCTCCATCGCCACGTCGGAGGCGAAGCACTTGGCGGCGGCGCCCTGGTAGGTGAGGTCGGCGTCGCCGCGTTCGGAGGCGGCGGCGGCCTGGTAGGTCAGGGCGCGGGCGGCCGAGATCTTCATGGCCATGTCGGCGAGCATGAACTGGATGCCCTGGAAGTCGGCGATCGGCTTGCCGAACTGCTTGCGCTCCTTGACGTAGCCCTTGGCGTAGTCGAGGGCGCCCTGGGCGATGCCGAGGGCCTGGGCGGCGATGGTGATGCGGGTGTGGTCCAGGGTCTTCATCGCCGTGGCGAAGCCGGTGCCCTCCGCGCCGATCATGCGGTCGGCGGGGATGCGGACGTTGTCGAGGTAGACCTCGCGGGTCGGGGAGCCCTTGATGCCGAGCTTCTTCTCCGGGGCGCCGAAGGAGACGCCGGGGTCGGACTTCTCGACGACGAAGGCGGAGATGCCCTTGGAGCGCTTGGACGGGTCGGTGACGGCCATCACCGTGTAGTACTCGGAGACGCCCGCGTTGGTGATCCAGCGCTTGACGCCGTTGAGGACCCAGTGGTCGCCGTCGCGGACGGCCTTGGTCTTCATGCCGGCGGCGTCGGAGCCCGCGTCCGGCTCGGACAGGCAGTACGAGAACATCGCGTCGCCCTTGGCGAGCGGGCCCAGGTACTTCTTCTTCAGCTCCTCGGAGCCGGAGAGGATCACCGGGAGCGAGCCCAGCTTGTTCACCGCCGGGATGAGGGAGGACGAGGCGCAGACGCGGGCGACCTCCTCGATGACGATGACCGTGGCGAGCGCGTCGGCGCCCGCGCCGCCGTACTCCTCCGGCACGTGCACGGCGTGCAGGTCGTTGGCGACGAGGGCGTCCAGCGCCTCCTGCGGGAAGCGGGCCTCCTCGTCCACCGCGGCGGCGTGCGGCGCGATCTTCGCCTCGGCCAGCGCGCGGACGGCGTCGCGGAGCATGTCGTGCTCCTCGGACGGGCGGTACAGGTCGAAGTCAGCCGTTCCGGCCAAGGTCTCTCACGCTCCCAAACGCTGCGATGTGGCGCCCACTACGCTAACTACCGTTAAGTAACCCAGATTTTAGAGCTCCGCCGGCGCTCGTGGATAGGTGAGCTTGACGACAGCGGGAAAGCTGCCCGGCGGGGCCCGCCCCCATGCCCCGGTTATGCTCGGGCCGCACGACTGCCGTACATCCCTGGAGCACCCATGGCCCTGAAGATCACCGTGATCGGCACCGGCTACCTCGGCGCGACGCATGCGGCGGCCATGGCCGAGCTCGGCTTCGAGGTGCTGGGGCTGGACGTGGTGCCCGAGAAGATCGAGAAGCTCCAGCGGGGCGAGGTCCCCCTGTACGAGCCCGGTCTGGAGGAGCTGCTGCGCCGGCACGTCGCCGGGATCGAGGGCTCCAGCGGGCGGCTGCGGTTCACGATGGACTTCGCCGAGGCGGCGGCCTTCGGCGACGTGCACTTCGTGTGCGTGAACACGCCGCAGAAGCACGGCGAGTACGCGTGTGACATGAGTTACGTCGATGCCGCGATCGCCTCGCTCGCGCCGCATCTGAAGGGCCCGGCGCTGGTCGTGGGCAAGTCGACCGTGCCCGTCGGTTCCGCCGACCGGCTGGCCGCCTACCTGGCCGAGCACGCGCCGGCCGGGGGCGACGCCGAGCTGGCGTGGAACCCGGAGTTCCTGCGCGAGGGCTTCGCCGTCCAGGACACGCTGCACCCGGACCGGATCGTGGTCGGGGTGCGCAGCGAGCGGGCGGAGAAGCTGCTGCGGGAGGTGTACGCCACGCCGATCGCCGAGGGCTCGCCGTTCGTGGTGACGGACTTCCCGACCGCGGAGCTGGTGAAGACGTCCGCGAACTCCTTCCTCGCCACCAAGATCTCGTTCATCAACGCGATGGCGGAGGTGTGCGAGGCCGCGGGCGGCGACGTGGCGAAGCTGGCGGAGGCCATCGGGTACGACGACCGGATCGGGAAGAAGTTCCTGCGGGCCGGGATCGGCTTCGGCGGCGGCTGCCTGCCCAAGGACATCCGGGCGTTCATGGCGCGCGCGGGCGAGCTGGGCGCCGACCAGGCGCTGACGTTCCTGCGCGAGATCGACTCGATCAACATGCGCCAGCGCGGCCAGATGGTGGAGCTGGCCCGGCAGGCGCTGGGCGGCGGTCCGTTCCTGGGCAAGCGGGTCGCGGTGCTCGGCGCCACCTTCAAGCCGGACTCGGACGACGTACGGGACTCGCCCGCGCTGAACGTGGCCGGGCAGATCCACCTCCAGGGCGGCCAGGTGACGGTGTACGACCCCAAGGGCATGGACAACGCCCGGCGGCTGTTCCCGACGCTCGGCTACGCCGGCTCGGCGCTGGAGGCGGTGCGGGGGGCCGACGTCGTGCTGCACCTGACGGAGTGGCGGGAGTTCCGCGAGCTGGACCCCGAGGCGCTCGGCGAGGCCGTGGCGGCCCGGGTCGTCCTGGACGGGCGCAACGCCCTCGACCCGGAGGTGTGGCGGCGGGCCGGGTGGACGTACCGGGCGATGGGGCGTCCCACCGCGTAGCCGGCCCCCGGCCGTGTACCGGACCAGGGGGGCGGGGGCTCTCCTTCCTCACGCCCCCTTCGCGCGGTAGCGGCGCATCTTGGCGCGCGCCCCGCACACCTGCATCGAGCACCAGCGCCCGCGTCCGGCGGGGCTGCGGTCGTAGTACGCCCAGTGGCAGTCGGCGGCCTCGCACGCCTTGAGCCGCATCCAGGTGCCGTCGGCCAGGGCCCCGGCGACGGCGGCGGCGACCCGGGAGAGCAGGGCCGGGCGGGCGGCGGCGGGGGCGAGGGCGGCGGTGCCGTCGGCCGCGTCGACCGTCACCACCAGGGGCGCGGCGGCCAGCAGGTCACCCAGCGGGGTCACCGTGCGGTGCGGCGGGTGGCCGGCGTGGGCGAGCAGGGCCGCGCGCAGCGACTCGCGCAGTTCGCGCGCCGCGGGTACGTCGCCCTCCGCGAGGCCGAACCGCGCCCGGCCCTGCGGTGTGCCGAGCGAGTCGGCGCCCGTCTCCATGTCCAGCGTGTTCACCAGGTCCTCGACCAGGGCCAGGCTTCCCGGCGCGGGCGATCTCTCACTCATGGCCGCGGCCTCGTACTCGTGTCCTCACGCTTGCGACGTATGCGACGTACTCGTGTCCTCACCCTTGCGACGTTACCGCCGAGGCGGGAGTATGGGGTAACGGTTACCGGTTACTCGTATCAGCAGGTAACCGCGGACTTCGAGGAGGAAGTCATGGCTGTCGCCGAACTGGGCGTCGTCGTCCTGGACTGTCCCGATCCCCGCGCCCTGGCCGGTTTCTACGCCGCCGTGCTGGGCGGCACGGTCACGGACCAGGGAGAGTGGGTGGAGCTGAAGCTGCCCGGCGGGCAGACCCTGGCCTTCCAGGCCGCCCCCGGCTTCGTACCGCCCAAGTGGCCCTCCCCCGACCGCTCGCAGCAGTTCCACCTGGACCTGGACGTGAAGGACCTGGACGCGGCGGAGAAGGCCGTGCTGGAGCTCGGGGCCAGGCCGCTGGACACCGGGGACCGCGCGCGGAGCTTCCGGGTTTACGCGGACCCGGCCGGGCACCCGTTCTGCCTCTGCGCCTGCTGACACCTGGCGTCCGACATCCGGAGGTTGTGCCCATGGCACCCGTCGCACGTGTCCGTTCCGTCGTCCTGGACTGTCCCGAGCCGTACGAGCTGGCCCGCTTCTACGCACAGGTCGCGGGCGGCACGCCCGTGGAGGAGAACGCCGACTGGGTGGTGCTCCAGATCCCCGGCGGGCCGCGCCTGGCCTTCCAGCGGGCGCCCGGCCTGACCCCGCCGGAGTGGCCGCGCGCGGACCGCAACGCGCAGCAGTTCCACCTGGACTTCGACGCCGGGTCCACCTGGGAGGAGATCGACGCGGCCCACGAGAAGGTGCTGGCGCTGGGCGCCCGGCCGCTGGACCTGGAGGACCGGGAGAAGAAGGACTTCCAGGTGTACGCCGATCCGGCGGGGCATCCGTTCTGCCTGTGCCGGATCGAGCATCCCTAGGAGGGACGCCGCGGTGCCGTCAGCCGTCGAGGTCGGCGATCGTCGCCGTCGACGGCTCGCGGCGCTGCTGGAAGGCGCGGGCGGTGAAGTCCGCGGTGCGCAGCACGCGCTGCACGTTCCCCCAGGTCAGCAGGGCCACGTCGGACTCCTCCCAGCCGCGCCGGAGCAGCTCGGCGATCAGGCGGGGGTAACAGGAGGCGTCGCCGAGCTCCAGCGGGTGGGCGGTGCCGGTGTCGTACGTGCCGGACAGGGCGACGGACTCGGGGCCGGCGACGGTGCGGACGTGGTCGAGGTGGTCGGCGACGTCCCGGACGGTCGGGCCGGTCTGCTCGGCGGTCAGCGGCACCATGCACAGGCCCCCGGCGGCGCCGAGCTCGACGAGCAGGTCGTCGGGGAGGTTGGCCGGGTGGGGGCGCAGGGCGCGGGCGGCGGAGCGGGTGCACACCGCGGGCGCCTTGGAGACGGCGAAGGTGCGGCGCATGGTCTGCGGGGAGGCGCCGGAGAGGTCGGCGAGGACGCCGAGCCGGTTCATCTCGCGCACGACCTCCTCGCCGAACCGGGTCAGCCCCGCCTCGCTCGCCCAGCCGGCGCCGGTCAGCGTCAGCACGCGCAGGCCGAGGGCGCGCAGGCAGCGCAGGGTGCCGAGGCTGTCGCCGAGGGCGGCGGCACCGGCGGGGCCGAGCAGGGCGGCGACGCGTCCGCAGTTGCGGGCGTCCACGGTCTGCCCGGCGTCCTCGGCCAGCCGCAGGCCCTCGGGGTGGGCCCGTACGACCGTCTTCACCAGGTCGATCTGGTCCAGGGTGGCGCCGACGGCCCGGTCCCCGTCAAGGCCCTCGGGCAGGTGCAGCGACCAGAACAGCGCGGCCACGTGGCCCTCGCGCAGCCGGGGCACGTCGGTGTCGACGGCACTCTCGCCGAGCTCCAGGTCGTACCAGGGCAACCGCCTGAGCGCCCGGGCCAGTCCGCTGTAGCCGTCGGCCACGGGGTGGGCCGCGAGCACGGCGTGGGCCCGCTCCAGCGGGGCGTCGTCCGGGTCGGAGAGGGGCGCGCGGGCCCCCGGCGCGAGGGCGTCCACCGGGAACGGCACGGGCAGGTCGTCGAGCTCGCCGGCCTCTGGGGTGGTGTGCAGGTCGTCCTGGAGGTCTGCCATGGCGGGCTCCGTACGGTCGTCGTGCAGTACTGTCACCGTCGCACGGAGCCCGGGCGGCTTCCTGATGGGTGGGGCGTTCGGGGGTACGCCGGTCAGCGGCCCCGGGCCGTGTCGATCACCTCGTCCAAAGTCTCCCGGGAGCGGAGCAGATCGGCGATCATCCGGTCGATCCGCTCCCGCTCGGCGGTCAGCTCCGTCACCAGTTTCGGCGTGGCGATCGCGGAGGGACGGCCGTCGGTGTCCCGCATGCAGGGCAGCAGCTGGGCAATCTTGCTGCTGCACAGTCCGGCGGCGAACAGCTCCTGGATGCGGACGACCCGGTCGACGGCCGCCTCCGGGTACTCGCGGTGCCCGCCGGGCGTACGCTCGGCCACGAGCAGCCCCTGCTTCTCGTAGTAGCGCAGCGAGCGCTCGCTGACGCCGGTGCGCCGGGCCAGTTCACCGATCCGCATCGTCCCCCACCCTCTCTCGCATCGTCGGGCTTGATTCTGACACCAGTGTCAAGTTCTACCGTACCGGCATGACGAACACGACGAAGCTCCTCGCCCCCGCCGCCCTCGGCCCGCTCACCCTCCCCAACCGCCTCCTGATGGCCCCGCTCACCCGCAACCGGGCCGAGGCCGACGGCACGCCGACCCCGCTGATGGCCGAGTACTACGCCCAGCGCGCCTCCGCCGGCCTGATCATCGCCGAGGCCTCGACGCCGAACGCGACCGGGCAGACGTACCCGAACATCACCGCGATCCACACCGCGCGGCACGTCGAGGGCTGGCGGCGGGTCACCGACGCGGTGCGCGAGGCCGGGGGCGGGGGGATGTTCCTCCAGCTCCAGCACGGCGGCCGGGTCGGCCACCCGGCGACCAGCGGACTGACGCCGGTGGCGCCCTCCCCCGTGCCGCTCCCCGAGACGATCTTCACGCCGGACGGGCACCGGCCGGCCGTCGTGCCCAGGGAGATGACGGCCGAGGACATCCGCACCACGATCGCCGACTTCGCACGGGCCGCCCGCAACGCGCTGGACGCCGGGTTCGAGGGCGTGGAGGTGCACTCGGCCAACGGCCACCTCCTGCACCAGTTCCTGGCCCGCAACACCAACCGCCGCACGGACGGCTACGGCGGCTCGATCGCCGGGCGGATCCGGTTCACCGCCGAGGTGACCGAGGCCGTGGCCGCCGAGATCGGGGCCGACCGGGTGGGCTTGCGGATCTCCCCCGGCAACACCGTCAACGGCATCGCGGAGGGCGAGACCGAGGAGCTCTACCCGGCGCTCGTCGAACGGCTGGGCGGGCTGGGCCTGGCCTATCTGCACCTGGTCTTCGCCGACCCGGACAGCCCGGTCTACCGGACGATCCGCGCCGGATGGCCGGGGACGCTGGTCGCCAACCCGGTGCTCCCGGAGATGTCCGTCCCCGCGATCGAGGAGGCGTCCGCCCGGCTGCTGGACGCCGGGGCCGACCTGATCGCCCTCGGCCGGCCCTTCCTCGCCAACCCCGACCTGGTGACCCGGCTGCGCCTGGGCGCCCCCCTGAACCAGGTGCGGGACCGGTACCTGATGTACGTGGGCGGGGCGGACGGCTACACCGACTACCCCACCCTCGCCGAAGCCGAGGCCGGAGCCGGAGCTGCCGCTCAGCCGTCCAGCGAATCGATCGTCGCGTTGGAGGGGGCCCGCGTCGCCTGAAGGTCCCGGGCCACGTCCTCCGCCGCGCCCAGCACCCGCACCGCGTTCTTCCAGGTCAGCTTGGCCAGGTCGGCCTTGGACCAGCCGCGGTCCAGCAGCTCGGCGATCAGGTTCGGGTAACCGGAGACGTCGTCGAGGCCGTCGGGGGTGAAGGCCGTGCCGTCGTAGTCGCCACCGATGCCGAGGTGGTCGACGCCCGCGACCTCGCGCATGTGGTCGAGGTGGTCGGCGACCGTGGCGACCGTGGCGACCGGGCGCGGGACGCGCTCCTCGAAGGCGCGGTGCACCTTCATCGCCTCGGGGCTGGTGTCCAGGTGGTGGAAGCCGTGCGCGCGCATGTTCTCGTCGGCCGCGGCCGTCCAGTCCACGGCCGCCTGGAGCACGAACTTCGGCACGAACGTCACCATCGCCACGCCGCCGTTGGCGGGCAGCCGCTCCAGGACGTCGTCGGGGATGTTGCGCGGGTGGTCGCACACGGCCCGCGCGGACGAGTGCGAGAAGATCACCGGCGCGGTGGAGGTGTCCAGCGCGTCCCGCATCGTCGTCGCCGCGACGTGCGAGAGGTCGACCAGCATGCCGAGGCGGTTCATCTCGCGGACCACCTCGCGGCCGAAGGCCGACAGGCCGCCGACGCCCGGCTCGTCGGTCGCCGAGTCCGCCCACGCCACATTGTCGTTGTGGGTGAGGGTCATGTAGCGCACACCGAGCGCGTACAGCGCGCGCAGGGTGGCGAGCGAGTTCGCGATCGAGTGGCCGCCCTCGGCGCCCATGAGGGAGGCGATACGGCCCTCCGCGCGCGCCGCCTCCATGTCCGCGGCCGTGTACGCGGCGCGCAGATCGCGGGGGTGGCGGTCGAGCAGCTGCCGTACGCAGTCGATCTGCTCCAGCGTCGCCGGGACCGCGTCGGGCAGGTCGGAGCGCACGTACACCGACCAGTACTGCGCGCCGACCCCGCCCGCGCGCAGGCGGGGGAGGTCGGTGTGCAGGTGGGCGGACTGGTCGGCGGCGATGTCGCGGGCGGCCAGGTCGTACCGCACCTGCTCGCGCAGCGCCCAGGGCAGGTCGTTGTGGCCGTCGACGACCGGGAACTCCCGCAGGAGCTCCCGGGCCTCCGCCGGCGAGGTCGTCGTCGCCATCGCCGTCACTTCCCGAAGCCGAAGCCGGACCCGGCTCCCTGGGCCTTGGACCGCAGACGGCGGCCCTTCTCGGTGGCCTGGTCGTTCAGGTCCTGCTGGAACTCGCGCATCCGGGCGAGCAGCTCCTCGTCGTGCGCGGCGAGCATGCGGGCGGCGAGGAGACCGGCGTTGCGGGCACCGCCCACGGAGACGGTCGCGACGGGCACGCCGGCCGGCATCTGCACGATCGACAGCAGGGAGTCCATGCCGTCCAGGTACTTCAGCGGCACGGGCACGCCGATGACCGGCAGCGGGGTGACGGAGGCGAGCATGCCGGGCAGGTGGGCGGCGCCGCCCGCACCGGCGATGATCACCTTCAGGCCGCGGTCGGCCGCCTGCTCGCCGTACGCGATCATCTCGCGCGGCATGCGGTGCGCGGAGACGACGTCCACCTCGTAGGCGATCTCGAACTCGTCGAGGGCCTTGGCGGCGGCCTCCATCACGGGCCAGTCGGAGTCCGACCCCATGACGATGCCGGCAACGGGGCTGCTCATTCGGTGATCGTGCCTCTCAGGTAGCCGGCTGCGTGACGGGCGCGCTCCAGCACGTCGTCCAGGTCGTCGCCGTAGGTGTTGACGTGGCCCACCTTGCGGCCGGGCTTCACGTCCTTGCCGTACATGTGGATCTTGAGCTGGGGGTCGCGGGCCATGCAGTGCAGGTACGCGGAGTACATGTCCGGGTAGTCGCCGCCGAGGACGTTGACCATGACCGTCCACGGGGCGCGCGGGCGCGGGTCGCCGAGCGGGAGGTCGAGCACGGCCCGGACGTGGTTGGCGAACTGGGAGGTGATCGCGCCGTCCATCGACCAGTGGCCGGAATTGTGCGGTCGCATCGCCAGCTCGTTGACGAGGATCCGCCCGTCGCGGGTCTGGAACAGCTCGACGGCGAGGTGGCCGACGACGCCCAGCTCCTTGGCGATGTTCAGCGCCATCTCCTCGGCCTGGAGGGCGAGGTCCGGGTCCAGGTCGGGCGCGGGGGCGATGACCGTGTCGCAGACGCCGTTCACCTGGCGGGACTCGACCACCGGGTACGCCACGGCCTGGCCGTGCGGGGAGCGCACGACGTTGGCGGCGAGCTCGCGGACGAAGTCGACCTTCTCCTCCGCGAGGACGGGGACGCCGGCGCGGAAGGGCTCGGCGGCCTCCTCGACGGAGTCGACCACCCACACGCCCTTGCCGTCATAGCCGCCGCGGACCGTCTTCAGGACGACGGGGAAGCCGTCGCCCTCGGCGCCCTCGGGCAGGCCCTCGCGGGCGAAGGCGGCCACGTCGGCCGGGTCGCTGACGATGCGGTGCCGCGGGCAGGGCACGCCGATCGCGTCGAGCTTGGCCCGCATCACGCCCTTGTCCTGGGCGTGCACGAGCGCGTCCGGGCCCGGCCGGACGGGGATGCCGTCCGCCTCCAGGGCACGGAGGTGCTCGGTCGGGACGTGCTCGTGATCGAAGGTGATCACGTCGCAGCCGCGGGCGAACGCGCGCAGGGTCTCCAGATCGCGATAGTCGCCGACGACGACATCGTTCACGACCTGGGCCGCGGAGTCCTGAGGAGTGTCACTGAGGAGCTTGAACCTGATGCCCAGCGGGATGCCCGCCTCGTGTGTCATACGAGCGAGCTGGCCCCCGCCGACCATGCCGACTACCGGGAACGTCACACCCCTAGCGTATCGGCCACACGACGGCACCGGTCTCCCGGCCGGTTCGCCCCCTTCTGCGGGGGCTCCGGCCCTCGTCCGCAGGAAGATCACGGGTGGGGGTGGTTAGCATGGCTGGGTTGACGCCAACCGATGGACGGGGGCCTGCACGACCATGGGACGTGGTTCCTCGGGGCATCCCCCGACGCTCCCGGCAGCACCCCGCGGGCCGGTGCGGCAGCGCGTCGACCGGCTCGTGCGCGAGGCCGTCAAGTTCGGCGCGGTGGGCGGGGCGGGGCTGCTCGTCAATCTGCTCGTGTTCAACCTGGTCCGGCACACGACCGACCTCCAGGTGGTCCGGGCGAGCGTCGTCGCGACCGTCGTCGCGATCGTCTTCAACTACATCGGCTTCCGCTACTTCACGTACCGGGACCGCGACAAGAGCGGCCGTACGAAGGAGATGACGCTGTTCCTGCTGTTCAGCGCGGCCGGGCTCGTGATCGAGAACGGCGTGCTGTACACGGCGACGTACGGCTTCGGCTGGGACAGCCCGCTGCAGAGCAACGTCTTCAAGTTCCTCGGCATCGGCATCGCCACGCTCTTCCGCTTCTGGTCGTACCGCACCTGGGTCTTCCGCGCCCTGCCCGCCCGGGAGGCGGTGGCCCGCGCGGAATCGTTCCTGGAGCACGAGCACCCGACGGCGGCCCGTCCGGGTGACGGCCCCGCCGGCGGTCCCTCCGACGGCCGACCCGCCGGGGCGAGCCGGGTGGGTGCGGGGCGCAGGCCGTAGGGCACGGGGCGCGTAGGCCGCAGATCGCGTAGGCCGCAGATCGCGGGGTCAGCGGACCGTCTGGGCCGCGTCCGACTTCTTCGGGGGCGGTGTGCGGGACAGGAACAGGCCGAAGACCGCCGGCTTGGCCTGGAGGAGCTCCAGGCGGCCGCCGTCGGCCTCCGCCAGGTCGCGGGCGACCGCCAGGCCGATGCCCGTCGAGTTCCGGCCGCTGATCGTGCGCTCGAAGATGCGGGCGCCGAGGTCGGCGGGGACGCCCGGGCCCTCGTCCGTCACCTCCACGACCGCCTGGTTGCCCGTCACCCGGGTGCGCAGCGCCACCGTGCCGCCGCCGTGCATGAGGGAGTTCTCGATCAGCGCGGCCAGCACCTGCGCCACCGCGCCGGGCGTGCCCACGGCCTCCATGTGCCGCTTGCCGGAGGAGACGATGGCGCGGCCCGCGCTGCGGTAGGCGGGGCGCCACTCGGCGATCTGCTGCTGGATGACGTCGTCGAGGTCGAAGGTGACCGCGGAGCCGTTGCGCGGGTCGCGGGAGTTGGTCAGCAGCCGCTCCACCACGTCCGTCAGCCGCTCCACCTGCGACAGCGCGATCGTCGCCTCCTCCTTCACCGTCTCCGGGTCGTCGGTGAGGGTGATCTCCTCCAGCCGCATCGACAGCGCCGTCAGTGGCGTGCGCAGCTGGTGGGAGGCGTCGGCGGCCAGGCGCCGCTCGGCGGTCAGCATGCGGGCGATGCGCTCGGCGGAGGCGTCCAGCACGTCCGCGACCCGGTCCAGCTCCGGGACGCCGTACCGCTTGTGCCGCGGGCGCGGGTCGCCGGAGCCGAGGCGTTCGGCGGTCTCGGCGAGGTCGGTGAGAGGGGAGGCGAGGCGGTTGGCCTGGCGCACGGCCAGCAGCACCGCCGCGACCACCGCGAGCAGCGCCACCAGCCCGATGATGAGCAGGGTCCGGCCGACCTCCCGGGTCACCGAGGAGCGCGGCTCCTCGACGACGACCGTCTCGCCCTCCTCGCCGGTGGCCCTGCCGCGGATGACCTCGCCGTCCGGCTTGTCGCCGACCTCGATGACCGGCTTGCCCGGGATGCGGATGGCGGCGTACCGGTTGTCCGCGACCTGCCGGCGGAGGATGTCCACGTCCACCCGTCCGGTGCCGAGGAGCCGGCTGTCCACGATGCTGGCCAGCCGGGCCGCCTCCAGGTCGACCCGTTCCTGGGCGGTGCTGCTGATCGTCCGGGTCTCGACGATGACGAGGGAGACGCCGAAGACGGCGATCACGACGAGCACCACGGCGAGCGTGGACTGGATCAGTCGGCGGCGCATGTCCTCTTACCCGGTGGGAGCCCGGAGGGCTCGGTCCTCGGAGCCGGAGAGCCCGGTTCCCGGAGCCCGCCGGGGCTCGCCCGCCGGACCTCGGTTCCGGAGCCCTCCGGGGCTCAGTTCTTCTCGAAGCGGAAGCCCACGCCACGCACGGTCGCGATGTACCGGGGGTTGGCCGCGTCGTCGCCCAGCTTCTTGCGCAGCCAGGAGATGTGCATGTCGAGGGTCTTGGTCGACGACCACCACGTGGTGTCCCAGACCTCCCGCATCAGCTGGTCGCGGGTGACGACCCGGCCGGCGTCGCGCACCAGCACCCGCAGCAGGTCGAACTCCTTCGCGGTGAGCTGGAGCTCCTCGTCGCCCATCCAGGCCCGGTGCGACTCGACGTCGATACGGACGCCGTGCGTGGCGGGCGGCTGCTGCGGCTCGGCGGAACCGCGCCGCAGCAGGGCCCGGACGCGGGCGAGCAGCTCGGCGAGGCGGAAGGGCTTGGTGACGTAGTCGTCGGCGCCCGCGTCCAGGCCGACGACGGTGTCCACCTCGTCGGCGCGCGCGGTCAGGATGAGGATGGGCACGGTGTGGCCCTCGGCGCGCAGCCGGCGGGCGACCTCCAGGCCGTCCATGCCGGGCAGGCCCAGGTCCAGTACGACCAGGTCCACGCCGCCCTGCATCCCGGCGTCGAGCGCGGCGGGTCCGTCCTCACGCACCTCGACCTCGTACCCTTCCCGGCGCAGTGCGCGGGCCAGCGGCTCCGAGATGGACGCGTCGTCCTCGGCGAGCAGTACACGGGTCATGAGGTGATGGTAGTCCGCTCGGACCAACGGCCGAGGTGAGATGCGAAGGGCCGTTTCCCGCCTTCGGACATGCCGGGCAATCCGGTCCCGCCGCCCGCCCGTCGCTCCCGGCACCCTCGGTGCGGCCCTGCGGGTGTGGGATGCCATCCTGGTGAACACCTTGGAAAGGGCGCCCATGGTTCCAGGATCACCTGTGATCCATGTCTCAAGTCCTTCCATACCGGGCGGTGTCCTGCCGTATGGTGAACCAACGCCTGTAGCACCACGGGGACCTTTGGCGGCCATTTGACGCTGAAGGTCTCTTTTGTGTGCGGGCTGGTCCGAGACCAGCCTGACAAGGAATGACCTGTGGCCGGGCCTCACCGCGCAGCGACGCGCACCGAGGCGTGGATCCCGGTGGTCACCGTCCGCCGCTCCGTGATCCGGGGCGGGCACCCCGTGGGCGTGGGGTGGACGGCCCCGCCGCCGGTGCCGGCTTCCCCCACCGGGCGCGCATCGCCTACTGAGCGCGTCCCGACCAGCAAGGAACGACCATGGCGTCCAGCCTGACGAAGGACTCGGTCCGTCCGGGCACCCCCGGTTCCGAGAAGACCTTCTTCGGCCACCCCCGGGGACTGGCCACCCTCTTCATGACCGAGATGTGGGAGCGCTTCAGCTTCTACGGCATGAGGGCCTTGCTCGTCGTCTACCTGCTCTCCGGCGGCCCTGACGCCAAGGAAGGCAGCATGGGCGGCGGGCTCGGCATGGATCTCGCCACCACGACCGCGATCTACTCGGTCTACCTGTCGATGGTGTACCTGCTCGCCATGCCCGGCGGCTGGCTCGGTGACCGGATCTGGGGTCCCCGCAAGACGGTGGCCGTCGCCGCCGTCACGATCATGGCGGGTCACGTCGTGCTCGCGCTGCCCGGTGGCCAGGCTCCCTTCTTCGCCGGTCTCGCGCTGGTCGCGCTCGGCTCCGGCCTGCTGAAGGCCAACATCTCCACCATGGTCGGCCACCTCTACGACGGCCCGGACGACCCGCGCCGCGACGGTGGCTTCACCATCTTCTACATGGGCATCAACATGGGTGCCTTCTTCGCGCCGCTGATCATCGGCACGGTCGGCCAGAAGGTGAACTGGCACCTCGGCTTCGGCCTGGCCGCCGTGGGCATGGCGATCGGCCTCGCGGCCTTCCTGATCGGCACCCGCAACCTCAGCCCGGAGAGCAGCGTCGTTCCCAAGCCGCTGGCGGCCGAGGAGCGCGCCGCCTGGCTGCGCAAGGGCCTGATCTGGCTGGCCGTCGCGGTCGTCTTCTACGGCATCGTCGGCTTCACCGGCCACTTCACCCTGAACTGGGCGATGATCCCGCTGACCGTGCTCGGCCTGATCATCCCGGCGGGCGTCCTGCTGCGCATCAAGCGCGACAAGGAGCTGTCGGACGTCGAGCAGTCGAAGATGACCGGCTACATCTGGTTCTTCGTCGCCGCCGCCGTCTTCTGGATGATCTACGACCAGGGCGGTTCCACGGTCCAGGCGTTCGGTGAGACGAAGGCCGCCGACTCGCTGCTCGGCTTCACCTTCCCCTCCTCCTGGTACCAGTCGCTGAACCCGGTGTTCATCATGGCGCTGGCCCCGGTCTTCGCCTGGTTCTGGCTGTGGCTGAACCGCAAGGGCAAGGAGCCGAGCACGGTCGCGAAGTTCGCCGCCGCCCTGTTCATCATCGGCGTGTCGTTCTTCTTCTTCCTGCTGCCGATGGGCATGGCCGACGGTGACACGCTGGTCAGCCCGATGTGGCTGGTGGGCATCTACCTGATCCAGACCACCGGTGAGCTGTGCCTCTCCCCGGTCGGCCTGTCGGTGACCACGAAGATGGCCCCGGCGAAGTACGCCAGCCAGATGATGGGCGTGTGGTTCCTCGCGGTCACGGCGGGCGACTCGGTCACGAGCCTGCTCTCCAACCCGGCCGTCGCCGGGGTCGACCTCAGCGGCAAGGGCATGGTCGCCGTGGAGGCGGTCCTCGCCGCCCTCGCGGGCATCGCGATCTACATGTACCGCAGGAAGGTCAAGTCGCTCATGGGCGACGTGCACTGACGCCGGGAGACGGCGGAACACCGCGAACACGACGAGAAGGGCCGCGCACCCGAGGGTGCGCGGCCCTTCCGCGTCTTCCGGGCCGTACCGCGCGCTACGGGGCGGACGGTGCGGGGCGGGTGTACGGGGCGGGTGTACGAAGCGGGTGTACGGGGCGGGTGGCGGGTGTACGGGGCGGGTGTACGAAGCGTGTACGAGGCGGGTGTACGGGGCCGGCGGTTACGCCGGTGCGCCCAGCTCCGCCCAGACCCTCTTGCCGGCGACGCCCGGAGTCCGTACGACCCCCCAGTCCAGGCACAGCCGCTGCACGATGAACATGCCGTGGCCGCCGGGGCGTCCCGCGCGGTGCGGGGTGCGGGGGGCCGGCTGGCCGGTGCCCCGGTCGGAGACCTCCAGCCGGATCACCTTCCGGTCGCAGCTGATCCACAGCTCGTCCGGCCCCTCGGCGTGCAGGCAGGCGTTGGTGACCAGCTCGGACACGACGAGCAGGACGTCCTCCGCGGCGGCCCGCTGGTCGGCGGTGGCGGCGGGCAGCCAGCCCCACGCGTACAGCGCCTGGCGGGTGAAGTCGCGGGCGAGCGGTACGACACCGCTCTCGCCGTCGAAGCTCAGTCTGCGGACCTGGCGGCCGGCCGGTTCCGGCGGCCCGGCCGCGTCCCCGGCGGCCGCCGGGGTCTCCGCCGCAGCCGCCGCGGCCTCCGTCGCACGCCCCGTGGGCTCCTCGGTCACGGGCATGCCCCCCTCGGGCACCCCGGAAGCGCCGCTGGGCTCCGGACCGCGGTCGCCCGGCGAGTAGGGCCGGGTGGTGCTCATCAGCGCTTCACCTCACCGATTCACCAGTTCACGTTTCAACGTCGTACTTCGAAGTCGTGCACATTCAGTTGCGCGGCACAACGGTGTCCGTCCCCGGCACCCCGCACCCCGACGGCCGACAGGTTCAGGTTGTCTCCTGCCCGAGCGGACCGGCGGAACACCCCTGTCCCGGCGGGAAACCGGGCACCGGGCGAAATCGCCGGTCACGGAGCCGCTCAAGGGCCGCCGTCGCCGCCGTGGGGCAGCCGCTCAGCCGGACTCGCCGGCCAAGGCGGCCTCCAGCGTGTCATGGACCGTGAAGACGGCGTCCGCCCCCGTGATCTCGAACACGCGTGCCACGACCGGCTGCATCCCCACCAGGTGCACGCCACCCCCCGCCG
This sequence comes from Streptomyces sp. NPDC006134, assembly GCF_040628835.1. Taxonomy (NCBI): domain Bacteria; kingdom Bacillati; phylum Actinomycetota; class Actinomycetes; order Kitasatosporales; family Streptomycetaceae; genus Streptomyces; species Streptomyces sp. NPDC006134. The sequence goes on from NZ_JBEXTV010000021.1 coordinate 61,872, forward strand.
CCTCCGCCTTCAACCGCGCGCCCAGCAGGACGTTGAGCCCCGTGGAGTCGCAGAACTCCAGGCGCGAGCAGTCGACGACCAGCCGGCCGAAACCCTTGGCGAGGCAGTCCTCCAGCGGCTCACGCAACAGGTCTGCGGTGTGGTGATCCAGCTCACCCGCCGGGGTCACGACGGCACTGAGGCCCTCTTCCCGCACCTCCACCAGAAGCCGGCCCGACTGTGCGCTGCCGACTGTCCCGCGGTCCATGCCGTCTCTCTCTCCCGACGTCGTGACTGCTTGCTGACGCCCCTGAACACTACGCCCTCCCCGCGCCCTCCAACACCCGAACAACCGCACACAAACGGACATATGCGCACAGAACACACTTGCGGTGGGCTCGGTAAAGCAGGTAGGGCTAGTAAGACACGTACCCGACACGGCCGGCTTTGGAGGCGCCGCACACCGCAGTGCACGCAACTGGCTTCGGCAGCCGCATGCCGAGAACGATGGAGGACATCATGTCACCCCGGCTCGACGGATCGCGTACCCGTGAAGCGACGTCGACACTCCCTCCGGAACATCTGGATCCCATCGAGCAGCAGGACGCAGGTGCCGCGCACGGCGGCGCACTCGCCGGGCTCCCGGACATCCCCGCGTACGACGAGGTGGCCCCGGCGGACGCCCGGGCACTGTCCAAGACCCTCTTCGAGCGGCTGGAGTCGCTGGAGGAAGGCACCCACGAATACGCGTACGTCCGCAACACGCTCGTCGAACTCAACCTCGCCCTCGTCAAGTTCGCCGCCTCCCGTTTCCGCTCGCGCAGCGAGCCGATGGAGGACATCATCCAGGTCGGCACCATCGGCCTGATCAAGGCGATCGACCGTTTCGAGCTCTCCCGCGGCGTCGAGTTCCCGACTTTCGCGATGCCGACCATCATCGGCGAGATCAAGCGGTTCTTCCGCGACACCTCGTGGTCCGTGCGGGTGCCGCGCCGCCTCCAGGAACTCCGGCTCGACCTGGCCAAGGCCGGTGACGAACTGGCCCAGCAGCTCGACCGCTCCCCGACCGTGGCCGAGCTGGCCGAGCGTCTCGGCATCTCCGGCGAAGAGGTCGTCGAGGGCATGGCGGCCTCGAACGCGTACACCGCCTCCTCACTGGACGCCCAGCCGGAGGAGGACGACACCGAGGGCACGCTCGCGGACCGGATCGGCTACGAGGACCACGGGCTCGAAGGCATCGAGTACGTCGAGTCGCTGAAGCCGCTGATCGCCGAACTCCCCTCCCGGGACCGGAAGATCCTCTCCCTGCGTTTCGTCGCCGGCATGACCCAGTCGGAGATCGGCGAGGAGCTCGGCATCTCCCAGATGCACGTCTCCCGGCTGCTGTCGCGCACGCTGGTGCGGCTGCGCAAGGGGCTGACGGTCGAGGAGTGACGACCGGTCGCCGACCGACCGCCGCACGGTCCGCCGTGCCGGGCTCGCGGTCGGCGCCCCGTCGGCGCCGGATGTCCGCACGGACACCGGGCGTCCACCGGGCGCCGACCGCGGATCGGTTACTCACACAGCCGGTTGGCTGCGGCCGACGATGGCGGAAATCGCGAGCGCGGGATGTGCGCCGGCACGGCCGGATCGCGGCACATCGGATTTCAGTGGAAAGCCGTCACGGCTTTCCGATGTCCACCACCCATACCCCTGTGCCGTCATAGGCCTCGGGTGAGGCGGTCAGAATCTGCCCCTCGACCGTGTCGGAGGCAGCGGCGTAGACCGCGTGCCCGAAGGGCCAGTCCAGTCCGGCGGACACCAGTTGTTCGACCGCGGCAGTGCCTGCGAAGTCGAGCGGCAGGAACTCCAGCCCCGGCAAGGCTCCGACATGTGCCGCCACACCAGGGCGCTCCAGGCCGGCTGCGACGAGGCACAGGGCGGGGACATGCGCTCGCCGGGCCGGATCGTCGACCTCCACGACGGCCAGTCCGGAGAGCAGCCGGTGCCCCCGGCACAGGGCGAGGGTCGCGGTGTGATCCAGAATGATCACCTGCGACTCCCCACTTGACCGGCGGCAATCGCCGCCCGCCACTCCTGCGCCTCCCGCACGTCGTCCTCACTGAAGTCTTCCCGCAGGTGGGCGCGCACATATGCCACAGCCCGCGCCGTTCGCTCGGCCCGCTCGGCCTCGGTGGGCGTGGCTGCGACTGGTGCGCTCGAAGCCGGCCTTGCCGAAGATCGCCGTCACCACGAACGAACGCAGTGTCGACAGGGTCATCCATGCGCGGTCAGTGGCCTTCAGCTGCCGCTGCCGTACCGCAACCAGTTCCTCCAACGGGATCGACTCGCCCGACTGGGTATCCACAACGGTCATCTTCGCCAGCAGGGCGTTGGTGATCTGAGTCGCCTTGTTCAGCGAGTCGGACGCCAGGGCCACGTTCTTGTTCGGGATGACGCCGAGCAGATTGCGGTCGTGGAAGATCTGCCGGGCCGAGCTCAACCCGATGCTGTGGTAGATCTCCACGCCGACGGTCCGCCCGTTGACCTGCTGCGTGGTCACGCCGTAGGCGGCGGGGTCGTCCAGGAGCAGGAAGTGCGCCAGGTGCTGAGTCTCCGCATCGACAAGTACTCCTGTCATCGAGTACGGCAGGTAGACCAGGTGGTCGACACCGAACGGGCTCCTTGCCTTGACCGTGGTCAACCGCTCCTCGGTCCACAGCGCAAAGGGCGGAGTCGCCCAGTGCTCACCGCGCTCACCACGCATGACCGTCGCCAGATAGCGAGCGTAGTCCCTGGCGTTCTCCGCCTTCTTCGTGGACTTGATCGCCCGCTGCACCGCCCCCCGCACCTCGGCCTGTCGCTGCACTTCGGGTGACAGAGCCTTGAGCACCCGGGCATTCTCGGAGAGCCGGGGATCGGGCACGATCTGCCGCAGCTTGCCCCAGGGCATGCCGGCCAGGAGCCGAGTAGGGCTCAACTGCAGGACTCGCAGCGGTTCACCGAGCCCCGGATCGATCTCCTCCACATACTCCGCAGCCAGTTGCTCGGTCACAGCCTGCCCCTCTCCGCTCAACCGGCGTCGGGAACCGGCCGACGCGCAAGCCTTAAGCGTAATCAGCGTGTGTCAACTGCGGGGGCACGTTGAACAACTGCGGGGTTCAGCTGCTCACGCGAGTCCCTCTCCGCCAGACCGTGCTGACCAGCGGGACACCCGGCCGATAGGCCAGGTGGACGTGGCTCGGGGCGTCGAGGAGGGTCAGGTCGGCGTAGGCGCCGGGTGTGAGGCGGCCGATGTCGGTGCGGCGCAGGGCCGCCGCGCCGCCCGCCGTGGCCGACCACACCGCCTCGTCCGGTGTCATCCCCATGTCCCGCACCGCCAGCGCGATGCAGAAGGGGACGGAGGAGGTGAAGGACGAGCCGGGGTTGCAGTCGGTGGACAGGGCGACCGTGACGCCGGCGTCGATCAGGCGGCGGGCGTCGGGCCACTGGGCGCGGGTGGAGAACTCGGCGCCGGGGAGCAGGGTGGCGACGGTGCGGCTGTTCGCCAGGGCGTCGACGTCCGCGTCGGTGAGGTGGGTGCAGTGGTCGGCGCTGGCCGCGTCGAGTTCGACGGCGAGCTGCACGCCGGGGCCGTGGGAGAGCTGGTTGGCGTGGATGCGGGGGTGCAGTCCCCTGGCCTTGCCCGCCGTGAGGACGGCGCGGGCCTGGTCGCCGTCGAAGGCGCCCTTCTCGCAGAACACGTCGATCCAGCGGGCGTGCGGGGCGCAGGCGTCGAGCATCTCGCCGGTGACGAGGTCGACGTAGGCGGCCGGGTCGTCGGCGTAGTCGGGGGAGACGATGTGGGCGCCGAGGTAGGTGACCTCGTCGGTGTGGCGGGCGGCGAGGCGCAGGGCGCGGGACTCGTCGGCGACGGTGAGGCCGTAACCGGACTTGGTCTCGAAGGTGGTGGTGCCCTGGCGGAGGGCCTCGGCGAGGTAACGGGTGAGGTTGGCCTCCAGTTCCGCGTCGGTCGCGGCGCGGGTGGCGGCGACGGTGGTGCGGATGCCGCCCGCGCTGTAGGGGCGGCCGGACATGCGGGCGTTGAACTCCTCGGTGCGGTCGCCCGCGAAGACCAGGTGGGAGTGGGAGTCGACGAAGCCGGGCAGGACCGCCCGGCCGCCGGCGTCGACGTGATTGTCAGTGGCGGGTGCTTTGCTTGATTCACCGGTCCACGCGATGCGGTCGCCGTCGATGACGACGGCCGCGTCCCGGACCAGGCCGAGGGGGGAGTCGTCGCCGAGGGAGGGGTCGTTGGTGACGAGCGTGGCGATGTTGGTGATGGCGGTGCTGCTCATGGCGTCCTCGTGGGTGGCCTTCGGGGGCGGGCGGGTCAGGCGCGGAGGGCTTCGACCGCCCGCGCGAGGGCGTGCGGCACGTCGGGGACGAGCGTGTGCGCCCCGTCGCGTACGACGTGCCGGCCCGCGACGACCGTGTGCCGCACGTCCGCTGCCGTCGCCGCGAATACGGCCGTCTCGGCGCCGAGCCGCGGTGGCGGCCCCGCTGTTCTGACCGAGTCCAGTGCGATGGTCGTCAGGTCGGCGCGGGCACCCGGCTCGATGGTGCCCGCGTCGTCCCAGCCGAGGGCGGCGTGGCCGTCGGCGGTGGCGGCGCGCAGCAGGGCGGCGGCCGTCCAGTGGCCGCGGGTACGGCTGCGCAGGCGCTCGTTCAGCTCCATCGCGCGCGCCTCTTCCAGCAGGTCGATCACGGCGTGGCTGTCGGAGCCGAGGGAGAGCGGCGAGCCGGCCCGCTGGAGGGCGGCGGCCGGGCCGATGCCGTCGGCGAGGTCGCGTTCGGTGGTGGGGCACAGGCAGGTGCCGGTGCCGGTGGAGCCGATCAGGGCGATGTCCTCGTCGGTGAGGTGGGTGTTGTGGACGCCGGTGGTGCGGGGTCCGAGCACGCCGTGGTCGGCGAGGAGCCGGGCCGGGGTGCGGCCGTGGGCCCGGCGGCAGGCGTCGTTCTCGGCGGGCTGCTCGGACAGGTGCACGTGCAGCGGGGCCCGCCGCTCCTCCGCCCAGCGCGCCACGGTCGCCAGCTGGTCCGCGGGCACGGCCCGTACGGAGTGCACCGCCGCCCCGATCCGTGCGTGATCCCGTTCCTTGAGAACTGAACAGCGTTCCGCCCAGGCCTGCGCCGTCCCGTCGGAGAAGCGGAGCTGGTGGGCCTCGGGAGGCTGCCCGAAGCCGGAGGAGAGGTAGCAGGTGTCGAGGAGGGTGATGCGGATGCCGGCCTCGGCGGCGGCCTCGATCAGGGCCTCGCCCATCGCGTTGGGGTCGGCGTAGGGGGTGCCGCCGGGGGCGTGGTGGAGGTAGTGGAACTCGCCGACGGCGGTGATGCCGGCCAGCGCCATCTCGGCGTACACGGCCCGCGCGAGGGAGTGGTAGATGTCGGGGGTCAGCCGGTCGGCGACGGAGTACATGGCCTCGCGCCAGGTCCAGAAGGTGCCCGAGCCGACCTGGACGGTGGAGCGCAGGACCCGGTGGAAGGCGTGGCTGTGGCTGTTGGCCAGGCCCGGGATCGTCAGCCCGCGCAGCGCTTCCGCGCCCGGGGGCGGGGCCGCGACCCCCGTGCGCACGGCGGTGATCCGGCCGTCGGTCACGTCCACGGCCACGCCCGGCTCGACATGTGTGCCCAGCCAGGCGTGCTCCAGCCAGTAGATCCCCTTGGTCACCTGCAGGCCAGTCCTTCCAGTACGTCGGCGAGTGCCAGGACCCCGGCCACACAGTCGTCCTCGGTGGCGGACTCGGCCGGGGAGTGGGAGACGCCGGTGGGGTTGCGCACGAACAGCATGGCGGTCGGGACGCGTCCGGAGAGGATTCCGGCGTCGTGTCCGGCGCCGGTGCCGAGGACGGGGACCCTGAGACCGGTCTCCTTGCCCAGGATGCGGGCGAGTTCGTCGCGCAGGGCGTGGTCGAACTCGACGACGGGCGTGAAGGACTCGCGGACGACGTCGAGGTCGACGCCGTGGGCGGCGGCGTGTTCGCGGGCGGCCCGCTCGATGCCGGTGACGACCGTGTCCAGGGTCTCCTGGTCGGCGGCGCGGGAGTCCAGCCAGCCGCGCACCAGGGAGGGGATGGCGTTGACGCCGTTGGGCTCGACGGCGATCTTGCCGAAGGTGGCGACGGCACCGGCGAGACGGGCCTCGCGGCGGGCGGCGAGGACGGTCTCGGCGTAACCGAGCATGGGGTCGCGCCGGTCGTCGAGGCGGGTGGTGCCGGCGTGGTTGGCCTCGCCGCGGAAGTCGAACCGCCAGCGGCCGTGCGGCCAGATGGCACTGGCGATGCCGACGCGGTCGCCGGTCAGGTCCAGGGCGCGGCCCTGTTCGACGTGGAGTTCGACGAAGGCGCCGATGCGGGCGAGGCGTTCGGGGTCGGGGCCGATGGCGTCGGGGTCGTATCCGGCGGCCTCCATGGCCCTCGGAAGCGTGATCCCCTCGCCGTCGGTCAGCCGGTGGGCCTGCTCGGCGGTGAGCACTCCGGCGGTGAGGCGGGAGCCGACGCAGGCGAGGCCGAACCGGGCGCCTTCCTCGTCGCCGAAGTTGACGATGCCGACGGGCCGGGCGAACCGCGCTCCCCTGTGGCGCAGTTCGTCCAGGGCCGCGAAGGCGGACACGACACCGAGAGGCCCGTCGAAGGCGCCGCCGTCGGGGACGGAGTCCAAGTGGGAGCCGGTGACGACGGCGTCCCCGGCGGCCGGGTCCCCGAGCCAGGCCCACTGGTTGCCGTTGCGGTCCAGTTCGCAGGCGAGCCCGCGGTCGCGGGCCTGCTGCTCGAACCAGGCCCGGCACTCGGCGTCGGCGGCGGTCCAGGCGAAGCGGCGGTAGCCGCCGGAGACGGAGCTGCGGCCGACCGGCAGCAGCTCCGCCCACATGCTGTGGAAGGTCACGCGCCGTCACCCTCGCGCATCGGGACGCGCACGCCGCGCTCCTGGGCGACCGTCTCCGCGATGTCGTATCCGGCGTCGACGTGCCGGACGACGCCCATCCCGGGGTCGTTGGTCAGCACCCGGCGGATCTTCTCCCCGGCGAGGGGGGTGCCGTCGGCGACGGTCACCTGCCCGGCGTGGATGGAGCGGCCCATGCCGACGCCTCCGCCGTGGTGGAGGGAGACCCAGGAGGCGCCGGAGGCCACGTTGACCATGGCGTTGAGCAGCGGCCAGTCGGCGATGGCGTCGGAGCCGTCGAGCATGGCCTCGGTCTCGCGGTACGGGGAGGCCACGGAGCCGCAGTCGAGGTGGTCGCGGCCGATGACGACCGGAGCGGCCAGCTCGCCGCTCGCGACCATGTCGTTGAACCGCTCGCCGGCCTTGTCGCGTTCGCCGTAGCCGAGCCAGCAGATGCGGGCGGGCAGCCCCTGGAAGTGGACCCGCTCCCCCGCCATCCTGATCCAGCGGGCCAGGGACTCGTTCTCGGGGAAGAGGTCGAGGACCGCCTGGTCCGTCCTGGCGATGTCGGCGGGGTCGCCGGACAGGGCGGCCCAGCGGAAGGGGCCCTTGCCCTCGCAGAACAGGGGGCGGATGTAGGCGGGGACGAAGCCGGGGAAGGCGAAGGCCCGGTCGTACCCGGCGAGCTGGGCCTCGCCGCGCAGGGAGTTGCCGTAGTCGAAGACCTCGGCGCCCGCGTCCTGGAAGCCGACCATGGCCTCGACGTGCCGGGCCATCGACTCGCGGGCGCGGGTGGTGAAGCCGGCCGGGTCCTTGGCGGCGGCGTCGGCCATGTCCTCGAAGGCGACGCCGAGCGGCAGGTACGACAGCGGGTCGTGGGCCGAGGTCTGGTCGGTGACGATGTCGATGGGGGCGCCCAGGGCGAGGAGCTGCGGGACGAGTTCGGCGGCGTTGCCGAGGACGCCGACGGACAGCGGCCTGCGCTGGTCGCGGGCCTCGGTGGCGAGCCGGAGGGCGTGGTCGAGGGAGTCGGCCTTCACGTCGAGGTAGCGGTGCTCGATGCGGCGGTCGATGGCGCGCGGGTCGCAGTCGACGCAGATCGCGACACCGTCGTTCATCGTCACGGCGAGGGGCTGGGCACCGCCCATGCCGCCGAGGCCGGCGGTGAGGGTGATGGTCCCGGCGAGCGTGCCGCCGAAGCGTTTGGCGGCGACGGCGGCGAAGGTCTCGTAGGTGCCCTGGAGGATGCCCTGGGTGCCGATGTAGATCCAGGAACCGGCCGTCATCTGCCCGTACATGGTCAGGCCGAGGGCCTCCAGGCGGCGGAACTCCTCCCAGTTCGCCCAGTCGCCCACCAGGTTGGAGTTGGCGATGAGGACGCGCGGGGCCCACTCGTGGGTCCGCATGACGCCGACCGGGCGGCCGGACTGGACGAGCATCGTCTCGTCCTGCTCGAGGGTCTTCAGCGTGCGGACCATCGCGTCGAAGGAGCGCCAGTCGCGGGCCGCCTTCCCCGTGCCTCCGTAGACGACGAGTTTGTCGGGGTGTTCGGCGACCTCCGGGTCGAGGTTGTTCTGCAGCATCCGCAGGGCGGCCTCCTGCTGCCAGCCCAGGGCGCTCAGGTCCGTGCCGCGCGGCGCTCGTACGGGGCGGGGTCCCGGCATCGTCTGCCTCCTGTCGTCACTGCACCTATTCAGATCCTGGATGTGTGAATAGAGCTAGTCAATAGGAGCGGTCCGGACGCACCGGCGCGCCGCGGATGTTTGGCTGGGAGGACGGCACGCGGGCACACGCGCGGACGACAGGGCGGACGGCAGGGCGGACGACAGGAGGGGGAGGCCGTGGAACAGGACATCGACGGCGAGGCGCGGGCGGCCCGGCGGGACGCGGCGGTGCGGGCGGCGGTGGAGCAGGGGCTGCTCGGCCCCGAGGCGCCCCTGGCCGGGCTGCTCGACGTCGTCGGCATCCGGGAGTCGGCGGCGGCGCTGCGGGCGGCGTTCGACGCGGTGGTGGCGCCGGGCACGCCGGTGCTGCACGCCTTCGCGGTGAAGGCGGCCCCGCTGGTGCCGGTGCTGCGGCTGCTGGCCGGGGAGGGGCTGGGCGCGGAGGTGGCCAGTCCGGGGGAGCTGGCGCTGGCGCGGGCGGCGGGGGTGCCGCCGGAGCGCACGGTCCTCGACTCGCCCGCCAAGACGCCGCAGGAGCTGCGCGAGGCGCTGGCGCTGGGCATCGCCGTGAACGCGGACAATCCGCAGGAGCTCGACCGGATCGACGGCCTGATGAGGTCCGCCGAGGCCACCGGGTCCGCCGAGGCCACCGGGTCCGCCGAGGCCACCGGGTCCGCCGGGACCACCGGGTCCGCCGGCAGCCGGTCGCCGCTGGGCATCCGGGTGAACCCGCAGGTCGGCGGAGGTTCCATCGAGGCGCTGTCGACGGCGACGGCGACCTCGAAGTTCGGTGTGGCGCTGCGGGACGACGGGGCCCGGGAGTGGGTCGTGCGGGCCTTCCTGGACCGGCCGTGGCTGACCCGGCTGCACACGCACACCGGGTCCCAGGGGATCCCGCTGTCCCTGATGGCCGAGGGCGTGGCGGCGGCGTACGCGCTCGCCGAGGAGATCAACGAGCGGGCCGGGCGGCGGCAGGTCGACACACTCGACATCGGCGGCGGTCTGCCGGTGAACTTCGCCTCCGACGAGACGGCGCCGACGTACGCCGCGTACGCGCGACAGCTGCGGGCGGCGGTGCCCGGGCTGTTCGACGGGCGGTACGGGCTGGTCACCGAGTTCGGGCGGTCGCTGCTGGCCAAGCACGGGACGGTGGTGGCGCGGGTGGAGTACGCCAAGAGCGCCGGCGGGCGTCCGGTCGCGGTCACGCACGCGGGGGTGCAGGTGGCGACGCGGACGGTGTACGCGCCGGGGGCGTGGCCGCTGCGGATCGCCGCGTACGACGCCGGGGGGCGGCCCAAGGGCGGGCCGGACGTCGTGCAGGACGTGGCCGGTCCCGCCTGCTTCGCGGGGGACCTGCTCGCGGTGGGACGGGCGCTGCCGCTGTTGGAGCAGGGGGACTACGCGGCGGCGCTGGACACGGGGGCGTACTACTTCGCGCACCACTACGCGTACAACTCGCTGGCCCGGCCCGGGGTGTACGGCTTCGCGCCGGACGGCGAGGGGGGCGTCGCCTTCGCGGTCGTACGGGAGCCGCAGCCGGTCGAGGCGATCGTGGCCGAGGCGGGAGGGGCCCACGCCGACGCGCTCACCTCCGGCCTCACCCCGCGAGCGGCCCGGCCGTCACGCGGCTGACGTTCCGGGCGTCGACATCCCGGGCGCCGACGTCCCGGGCTCGGCGCCGGGGGTGCGGGCTCGGTGCCAGGGGTGCGGGCTCGGTGCCAGGGGTGCGGGCTCGGTGCCGGGGGTGCGGGCTCGGTGCCAGGGGTGCGGGCTCGGTGCCAGGGGTGCGGGCCGGTCCGCACCGGAGCGACCCCGCCGGAGCGGTCCCCACGGACCGGCCCCGCCGGAGCGGTCACCACGGACCGGCCCCGCTGGAGCGGTCCCCACGGACCGGCCTTCACCGGACCGGCCTTCACCGGAGCGGCCTCCACCGGAGTGATCCCACCGGGCCGGCCTCACCGAACCGGCCCCACCGAACCGGCCCCACCGGAACAGGTTCGCCGGAACGGGCCCCGCGTGCGGTCAGACCAGGGCCGCCGTCTTGCGGGGCTTGCCTCCCGGGGCCGCGTCGCCCGCCGCGATGCCCGTGCTGCGGTACGCCTTGACCGCCTTGCCCGCGGGGCGTCCCGCGCTCTTGGTGAGCCAGTCGACGCGGACCCACAGCAGGACGTCCGCGGCGCGTTCGAGGCGGCCGACCCAGGCGGCCTTCAGCCACAGGCCCACCCCACAGCCGGCCAGCAGCATGCCGCCCGCGGCCGGCGCGGCGAACGCGCTGCCCACGGCGGCGAGGAAGGCGAGCAGCAGCCACCAGCGGTGGCCGCGGCGCCAGTTGCGGGCGGTCACCGCCCGGTCCTGGAGCACGTCGTGCTTGCCCGCGCGGGCGGCCGAGCGGGCCAGGGCGGCGTACCGCCTGCGCCGCGTGTACGCCACGGCGGCCACCGCGACGACGAACAGCGCCGCTCCGCCCAGCACCCCGATCCGGCGCCCGGTCAGTCCCGGCACGCACGCGCCGACACCCGCCGCGAGCACGCCCAGCCACCACAGCGGTGCCGCGCCCGCCCGCACGACGACGGCCACCCGAGCCAGCCCCTGTCCACCGCGTGCCACGTCCAGCCTCCCGTCCCAGGTCTGTGAAAGGTCTGAGGGTTTCTTGGGAGAGGCACGTTAGCGGGGCAACGTGAGACGAGTCTGAGAAGCCGGTCCCGCGAACGGCCCCCGCCCTCGCCCCACGGACGACCCCGCCGTCATTCCACGAACAGCCCCCGTGCCGCCGCCTTGGCGTCGAACTCCTCCAGCCGCGCCTGGGCGTCGGGCAGGTCGTCGCACATCGCCTCCAGCAACACCCGGCCGAGCAGCATCGGCGCGCAGGCGGTGTCGAAGGCGAGGCCGGTGCCGACGGCGGCGGGCAGCAGCAGGTCGGACACCTTGGCGACGGGCGCGAAGGCCGAGTCCGCGACGGTCACGACGGTCAGCCCGGCCTCGCGGGCGTAGGCGAGGGCGTCGACGGCCTCGCGGGGGTGCCGGGGCAGCGCGAAGCAGAGCAGGGCGCGGGCCCCGGCGCGCACGGCGCCGTCGATGCGGTCCTGGAGCATCGTGCCGCCCTCGTTCAGCAGGCGCACGTCCGGGTGGACCTTGGCGGCGAAGTAGGCGAAGCCGTACGCCTGGGAGGCCGCCGCCCGCAGCCCGAGGACGGGCAGGGGCCGGGAGGCGGCGAGCACCCGGCCCGCCTCCCGCACCGGCCGGGGGTCGGCCAGCAGCTCCGCCAGGTGGCGCAGGTTCTCGATCTCGGCCTGGACGGCCTGCTGGTACTCGTTGGGCGCCCCCGTCTCGGCCGCCGGTTCGGCGGGGGTGACCTCGCGCAGGTGGCGGCGCAGCGCCGGGTAGCCGTCGAAGCCGAGGGCGACGGCGAAGCGGGTCACGGACGGCTGGCTGACCCCGGCCAGTTCGGCCAGTTCGACGCTGGAGAGGAACGGCACGTCGGCGGCGCGCCGCACCATGCTGTGCGCGATGCGCCGCTGGGTCGGCGTCAGCCGGTGCCCCTCGAAGAGCGCCTGCAGCCGCGCGGCAGGGCTGTCGGTCCCGCTCATGACGTGCTCCCCCTCCGGATGTCCGTGCGCCGGCGGCCCGGCCGGCCCGCCGCCGTCACGTCCCGGGAGGGTACAGCGTCCGCCCGCGACGCCCTGTCCGCGATCCGGGACGACATCTCGCCCGCACCCTCCTCGACCCGGGCATCCGGTCTCGTCCTGCGGCCCGCCGTCACCACGGACCGTCGCGCGGGCATCGACAATCCATTCACTCGACCAGAACTCTGCATACCGTTATACAGCCGAACAAGGGACCTCGCATGACCCAGTTCGTCGAACTGCGCTCGATCGACGTCGTCCCGGACGACGAGCGCCACGGCAGAGCCTTCTCCCAGTTCACGCTCTGGCTCGGCGCCAACCTCCAGATCACGGCCGTCGTCACCGGCGCCCTCGCCGTGGTCTTCGGTGGCGACGTCGTCTGGTCGCTCGCCGGCCTGCTCCTGGGCAACCTGCTGGGCGGGCGGTCATGGCCCTGCACTCGGCGCAGGGGCCGAAGCTGGGCCTGCCTCAGATGATCCAGTCGCGCGCCCAGTTCGGGGTGCCGGCCGCGGCGACGGCGGGCGAGGAGTTCATGGCGAGCCAGGTCGGCTATGTCGTGGCGCTCGGCGGCACAGGGCTGGCCGCGTCCTTCTTCTACTTCGTCATCGCCCTGGGCAAGCTCACCATCAACGTGCTCAACACCTACGGCGGTTTCATGTCGATGGTGACCAGCGTCAGCGGCTTCCGCGGCCTGCGGGTGACCTCCCGGCGCGGCCGGGCGGCGTACATCGCGCTGATCATGGTGGCGGGCACGGCGGTCGCGCTCGCCGGCAAGGACACCTTCCTGACCTCGTTCAAGGACTTCCTGCTGTTCCTGCTGACCTTCTTCACCCCGTGGTCGGCGATCAACCTGGTCGACTACTACCTGATCTCCAAGGAGCGCTACGACATCCCGGCCCTGTTCGACCCGCACGGCCGCTACGGCGCCTGGCGCTGGGACGCGCTCGTGGTGTATGCGGTGGGGCTGCTGGCGCAGCTGCCGTTCCTGGTGACGCACTTCTACACGGACCCGCTGGTGGAGCGGCTCGGCGGGGCGGACGTGTCGTGGCTCGTGGGCCTGGCCATACCGGCGCTGCTGTACCGGCTGCTCGCCCGGCGAACCCTCCGGCCCGGTGGGTCCCGGCCCTGCGAACCCCAGTCCGAAGACGGGGGTTACCCCCCGTGCGACCCGCCCCGCCGCTCCCTACCGTGGAACGCATGACCGGAATGGACGCGCGGGACGCCGACCTGAAGAAGGAACTCGACGCCAGCCTGCAGGCCCGCAGGGAGCTGGGCGAGGAGTACGAGTCCGCGCTGGTCGACTCGTTCCTGGAGAAGGTGGACCGGCGGATCGACGACGCCGTCGAGCGCCGGGTGCGGCGGCAGCTCGCCGAGCAGCAGCTGGTGGCGGCGCGGGAATCCCGGTCTCCGGCGCCCACGGACTCCTGGGGCGAGCGTTTCGGGTTCGGGATCGTCTCGCTGGTCCTCGCCATCCCCCTGTCCGCGATCGGCGGCGCCGTGGGCCACCTGCCCGGGCTCTTCGTCACCTGGGCCGGCATCGTCGGCGTCAACGTCGTCCAGGCCGCCCGCGCCCACCCCGGCCTCTTCCAGCACCGCCGCACGCCCTCCCGGGACGGCGACTGGGAGGACTGAGGGGGCGAAGCGCCCGGCGCCGGCGGGGAACGGGCGGCGAGCCCCACCCGCCGAACCGCGGGGGGGGGCGAGAAGTGTGCGCGGGGACCGCCGCACCCCCGTCACCGGGGGGCGGGACGACGGCGGTCCCCGCGAGGGACGCGGGGCGGGCCGGTGACCGGCCGCCGCGTCCGTGGCGTCCATGGAGGTCCGGGAGCCGCTCCGGAAAGTCCCTGGCGCCGTTCGGTGCCGGACCAGGCGGGGAACCTCCCCGTGCTCAACGCCCGGGAGTTGCCTCCACCGCCTGCCGACACCCCTTACTCTGCCGGGCGCGTGTTAAGTGAGTGCTGCGTGCACGTGACGTGCTCGTACCGGTTCGCGGCGCCCCGACCACCCGCGGTCCACCGCGCGTTCGCCGCCGTCACCGCCGGTTCACCCCGCGTCCGCCGTACGTTCGCCGCCGCCCCGCCGGCCCGGCCCGCCCCCTACTCCCTCACCGCGCCCGCCGCCCTGCCCCGCCCCGCGTCCGCCGCTACTTCCCGCCCCCGGCGAGGAAGGCCAGCAGGTCCTGCCGGCTGACCACGCCGGTCGGCTTGCCCTCGACGAGGACGATCGCCGCGTCCGCCGTGCCGAGCACGGACATCAGGTCCCCGACCGGTTCGCCGGAGCCGACCTGCGGCAGCGGGGCGGACATGTGCCGCTCCAGCGGGTCCTCCAGCGCGGCCCGCCGGGTGAACAGGGCGTCCAGCAGCTCCCGTTCGACGACCGAGCCGACGACCTCGGCGGCCATCACGTCCGGGTGGCCGGCGCCGGGCTTGACGATCGGCATCTGGGAGACGCCGTACTCGCGCAGCACCTCGATGGCCTGGCCGACCGTCTCGTCGGGGTGCATGTGGACGAGGGAGGGGATGGAGCCGCCCTCCTTGTGCTCCAGGACGTCGGCGACGCGGGCGCTGGGGCCGGAGTCGTCCAGGAAGCCGTAGTCGGCCATCCACTCGTCGTTGAAGATCTTGCTGAGGTAGCCGCGTCCGCTGTCCGGGAGGAGGACGACGACCACGTCGTCCTCGGTCAGCCGCTCGGCCACCCGCAGCGCGGCGACGACGGCCATGCCGCAGGAGCCGCCGACCAGCAGGCCCTCCTCCTTGGCCAGGCGCCGGGTCATCTGGAAGGAGTCCTTGTCGGAGACGGCCACGATCTCGTCGGCGATCGTCCGGTCGTAGGCGGTGGGCCAGAAGTCCTCGCCGACGCCCTCGACGAGGTACGGCCGCCCGGAACCGCCGGAGTAGACCGAGCCCTCGGGGTCGGCGCCGATCACCTTCACCCGGCCGTCACTGGCCTCCTTCAGGTAGCGGCCGGTGCCGGAGATGGTGCCGCCGGTGCCGACGCCCGCCACGAAGTGGGTGATCCGGCCCTCGGTCTGCTCCCACAGCTCGGGTCCGGTCGAGTGATAGTGGGAGAGGGGGTTGTGGGGGTTGGAGTACTGGTCGGGCTTCCAGGCGCCGGGGGTCTCGCGGACCAGGCGGTCGGAGACGTTGTAGTAGGAGTCGGGATGCTCCGGGTCGACCGCCGTCGGGCACACGACCACCTCGGCGCCGTACGCGCGCAGCACGTTGATCTTGTCGGTCGACACCTTGTCCGGGCAGACGAAGATGCACTTGTAGCCCTTCTGCTGGGCCACGATGGCCAGGCCGACGCCCGTGTTGCCGCTGGTCGGCTCGACGATCGTGCCGCCGGGCTTCAGCTCCCCGCTCTGCTCCGCCGCCTCGATCATGCGCAGGGCGATGCGGTCCTTCACCGAGCCACCCGGGTTGAAGTACTCCACCTTGGCCAGGACGGTCGCCCTGATGCCCTTGGTCACGCTGTTGAGCCGCACCAGCGGGGTGTTGCCGACGAGGCTGATCATCGAGTCGTGGAATCGCACCGTTGTCTCCGGATGCCGCAAAAGATGTGGTCGTGATGGTTCCGCCAGCCTAGGCCCTGCCACCGGCGTGTGACGGTCGTTCACTCCCCGTCGAGATTGGGCGACGGTCCGTACGGGGCAAGCAGTGGGTGTACGGCTCGAAGGAGGTGGCGGCGACGTATGACGAGCATGTCGAGGGCGAGGGTGGCCCGGCGGATCGCGGCCGGCGCGGCATACGGCGGCGGCGGGATCGGCCTGGCCGGCGCGGCGGCGGTCGGTCTGCTGCTGGCGGAGGTGCGGCTGGCCCGGCGCCGGGTGGGGATCGGCACGCCCACGCGGGTGCCGAACGCGGAAGGACTGTACGGGGGCACCCTGCCGACGGCCGGTGAGCCGCCGCTGCGGCTGGTGATGCTGGGCGACTCCACGGCCGCCGGGCAGGGGGTGCACCGGGCCGGGCAGACGCCGGGGGCGCTGCTGGCGTCGGGGCTGGCGGCGGTCGCCGAGCGGCCGGTGGCGCTGCGGTCGGTGGCGGTGCCCGGGGCCCGGTCGGACGACCTGGAGCGGCAGGTGTCGCTGGTGCTGGCCGACCCTGCCCGGGCGCCCGACATCTGCGTGATCATGGTCGGCGCCAACGACGTCACCCACCGCATGCCCCCGACCCGTTCGGTGCGCTGCCTGGCGGCGGCGGTACGGCGGCTGCGCACGGCCGGTGCGGAGGTGGTGGTCGGCACCTGCCCGGACCTGGGCACGATCGAGCCGGTGCGGCAGCCGCTGCGCTGGCTGGCCCGGCGGGTCTCGCGGCAGCTGGCGGCGGCCCAGACGATCGGGGTCGTGGAGCAGGGCGGGCGCACGGTGTCGCTGGGCGACCTGCTGGGGCCGGAGTTCGCGGCCAACCCGCGCGAGCTGTTCGGCCCGGACAACTACCACCCCTCGGCGGAGGGGTACGCCACGGCGGCGATGGCGGTGCTGCCGACGGTCTGCGCGGCGCTCGGCCTGTGGCCGGCGGAGGAGGAGCGGCCCGACGTCTCCCGCCGCGAGGGCTTCCTGCCGGTGGCGCGGGCGGCGGCGGAGGCGGCGTCCGAGGCGGGCACCGAGGTCACGGCGGCGATGCCGGCCGGGCCGCGCGGGCCGTGGGCGCTGCTGAAGCGGCGCAGGCGGCGCCGGGTGGACGAGGCGGAGCCGGCGCCCTCGGCGCAGCCGTCGTAGCGGCTGCCTCCCCCTGGAGAAAGCAAGCGCTTAGTAAATTGCGGTCAGGGTCACACCGCACGACCCGTGACCCGGGCCATACGTCCGGGTAACTTCCCAACCAGCCCTGCCGGACCCGTATCCGTATCGCCTCTGGAGCCGTGATGCCCGAAGCCGTGATCGTCTCTGCCGCCCGCTCCCCCATCGGGCGCGCTTTCAAGGGCTCCCTGAAGGACCTGCGCCCGGACGACCTGACCGCCACGATCATCCAGGCTGCCCTGGCCAAGGTGCCCGAGCTGGACCCGAAGGACATCGACGACCTGATGCTCGGCTGCGGCCTGCCCGGCGGCGAGCAGGGCAACAACCTCGGCCGGATCGTCGCCGTGCAGATGGGCATGGACCACCTGCCCGGCTGCACGGTCACCCGCTACTGCTCGTCCTCGCTGCAGACCTCCCGCATGGCCCTGCACGCCATCAAGGCCGGCGAGGGCGACGTCTTCGTCTCGGCCGGTGTCGAGATGGTCTCCCGGTTCGCCAAGGGCAACTCCGACAGCCTCCCGGACACGCACAACCCGCTCTTCGCCGAGGCCGAGGCGCGCACCGCGGAGGTGGCCCAGCAGGAGGGGACCACCTGGCACGACCCGCGCGAGGACGGCCTGCTGCCCGACCCGTACATCGCGATGGGCCAGACCGCCGAGAACCTCGCCCGCTTCAAGGGCGTGACCCGCCAGGAGATGGACGAGTTCGGCGTCCGCTCGCAGAACCTCGCCGAGGAGGCCATCAAGAACGGCTTCTGGGAGCGCGAGATCACTCCGGTGACGCTGCCCGACGGCACGGTCGTCAGCAAGGACGACGGCCCGCGCCCCGGCGTGACCATGGAGGGCGTGGCGGGCCTGAAGCCGGTCTTCCGGCCCGACGGACTCGTCACCGCCGGCAACTGCTGCCCGCTCAACGACGGCGCCGCGGCCCTGATCATCATGAGCGACACCAAGGCCCGCGAGCTGGGCCTGACCCCGCTCGCCCGGATCGTCTCCACCGGCGTCTCCGGCCTCTCCCCCGAGATCATGGGCCTCGGCCCGGTCGAGGCGTCGCGGCAGGCCCTGAAGCGGGCGGGACTGACCATCGACGACATCGACCTGGTGGAGATCAACGAGGCGTTCGCCGCCCAGGTGATCCCCTCCTACCGCGACCTCGGCATCCCGCTGGAGAAGCTGAACGTCAACGGCGGCGCCATCGCCGTCGGCCACCCCTTCGGCATGACCGGCGCCCGCATCACCGGCACGCTCATCAACTCCCTGCAGTGGCACGACAAGCAGTTCGGCCTGGAGACGATGTGCGTCGGCGGCGGCCAGGGCATGGCCATGGTCATCGAGCGGCTCAGCTGAGCCCGCACCGGCCGCCCGCGGGCCACGGTCGGTAGCGGCCGGCCGACACCGCGCGAGGCTTTGGCCCGGGACCCCGCACACGCCGGGTCCCGGGCCGTTTCGTGACCCCATCTTTCCCAGGATGTGACCTATCTCCCTCGCCCCGGGGATTTCCGCAGGTCAGAGTGGCCTCATCGCCCCCTCCAGCCCCACAGCCCTGTCCGTTTCGTGACGTTACGCACTGACAGGGGGTTAGTCCGCCCTTCAAGCTGATGTAGGAAGTCGGGGGTCGACTTTGAACCGGGAGTACGTCCGTGAGCGCCATGCCGATCGCCCTGCTGCTCACCACGGCCGCCACCGGCGCCGTGGGCGTCGCCGTCCTGCGCAGCATCCAGGTGCTGCGCCGGCAGGTGGCGGCCCTCCACACCGAGCTGGCCGAGAGCCGCGCCGCCTCGTCGGCGCAGGGCCTCGTTCCCGCCGCCCGCACCGCCGCCGACGCGGACGAGATACGGGCCGCCGTCGCCGAGGCGCTGGCCGAGGAGCGGGAGCGGGAGCTCGCCGAGGCGCGGGCGTTCTGGGCCGCGCAGGAGGCCCGCGACGCCTCCGACGCCCCGCTGCTGCTGGGCCTGTCCGACAGCGAGCTGTACCTGCCCCGGCAGGCCGACTTCGCGGGGCTGGAGCCGGTGGCCGAGCCCGGCTCGGAGGGCGACGAGAGTGCCGGGGACTCCCCCGAGCTGGCCGCGGCCCGCCGCCGCCACCCCTCGCACCCGGACTTCGTGCCGGCCTCCTCGCCGGGGGCGAACGACCAGGAGCGCACGGCCGCCGCGCTGGAGGAGCTGGCCGCCTCCCGCGTCGAGCTGGCCGACGTCCGCCCGGGCCCGCTGGGCACCCTGGACGTCTATGTCTTCGCCGACGGCACCACCCTGTGCATGACGCCGGGCCACCGGGAGACCGCGGAGCGCCTGGCCGCCGCGCTGCACGCGGGGGACACGCCGGTCCTGCTCGGCGGCTCCGGCGTCTCGGGCGCCTACGCCCTCACCTTCTCCTGCGGCGAGGAGACGGTGTACGTCCTGGCGGACCGCGTCATCGCCTCGCTCTGATCCGGGGGTCCGTCCCGCGGGTTCCGCCGCGCGCGCCGGGGTTCACACCCCGGCGCGTTTCTGTGCCTGGGCGACCAGTTCCACCGCCTCGGCGACCTCGGCCTCGCCGGTCAGGACGAGCGCCAGGTCGTGCGCGGCGACGGTGATCTGGTCGGCGGCGGCGAACATCCCCGCGTCGGGCATCTCGCGGGGCCGCGCGCCGGGTTCCTCGGCGAGCTGGGCGCGGCGCGCCAGCTCCCTGGCCAGTTCCAGCGCCTCGGCGGCGGCGCCCCGTTGCAGCCGGCTCTGCGGGGCCGCCCGCAGCCGGTCGGCGAAGTGATCCACGGCACGGGTCAGAGGCGTCGTATCAACCACGAGCGCGAGCGTACGCGGCCCGCCGGGGCCGTCGCCAACGGGCACCGGGACTGTTGCCAACGGGTGAACCCTCGGGCACGGTGAGCTGAAGGACCGGCTCACACCCCTACGTCCGGAGGCGCCGATGTCCCAAGTCTTCTCCGAGGAGACCCATCGCAACCTGCTCGCCCGCATCCCCCACTGCACCGGTCGTGAGATCTCCGACTGGCTGCGCACCGTCGAGGAAGGCCCGGCTCTCCGCTTCGAGGAGAGGGTCAGCTGGCTCCGCCACGAACACAACCTCGCCTACGGACACGCCAAGGCGATCATCCACGAATACGACTTGAGGCGGGCCGCGCGCAGGCTGCTCTAGGCGCACGGCCCCGGACACGACGAAGGGCCCCGGGGGTGCCGGGGCCCTTTCGCACGCCCGCGCCGAACGGAGCGCTCGTGCGAGGCGTCAGTCGTTGCTGTTGAGGATCGAGATGAGGCGCAGGAACTCCAGGTAGATCCACACCAGCGTCAGCGTCAGGCCGAACGCGGCCAGCCACGCCTCCTCGCGGGGGGCGCCGTAGGCGACGCCGTCCTCGACCTGCTTGAAGTCCAGGGCGAGGAAGCAGGCGCCGAGCAGGACGCCGATGACGCCGAAGACGACGCCGAGGGCACCGCTGCGGAAGCCGAGGCCGTCACCGCCGCCGAAGACGGCGAACAGCAGGTTCACCAGCATCAGCAGCACGAAGCCGAGCGCCGCCGCCATCACGAAGCCGACGAAGCGGCGGTTGACGCGGATCCAGCCCGCCTTGTAGGCGACCAGCACGGCGGCGAAGACCGCCATCGTGCCGAGCACCGCCTGCATGGCCGCGCCGTCGGCGACGTGGGTGTCGACGATGCTGGAGACGACGCCGAGGAAGACGCCCTCGAACGCCGCGTAGGCCAGGATCAGCGCCGGCGAGGCCGTGCGCTTGAAGGACTGGACGAACGCCAGGACCATACCGATCAGCGCGGCGCCGATACCGATGCCGTAGGAGCGGTTGATGTTGGCCTGGTCGACGGGCAGCAGCGCCCAGGAGAGCGCGGCCGTGACGATGAGCACGCCGAGCGTGCTCGCCGTCCGCACGACGACGTCGTCCATCGTCATCCGGCCGGTGGTCGCCGGCGCCTGGGGCGGCGCGCCGTACTGCAGGTCCTGCTGGGCGTACGGGTTCTGCGCGTAGGGGTTGCCGGCCGGCTGGGCGTACGGGTTGCCCTGCGCGTACGGGTTGCCCTGCGTGGCGACGGCGGGACCCCCGGCCTGCGGCGCGGCGCTGAAGCCCGCGTAGCCGTTGTCGCGGCTGAACCCCCGTCGCGAGAAGACCGGGTTTCTGCTCCTCATTTCACTCCTCCATGGCCACACAGCATGGCCTTGGCTCAAGAGTAATAGGTAGGCAAAGGATTGACCCTACTGCTTGGGGAGGATCTTTCCCTCGTCGTGCTGCGCAACACGCTACGCGGATCCGTGATTCCCCTCACGGCAGGGGGCCACACCAGGCGTCACACCAGGAGTCGCACCGGGAGCCGCACCGGGCGGTCCGGGCTCACCCGACCGGGAAGCCGGTGTAGGCCTCGGCGAGGTCGGTCTCGGCGGCCCGGGAGGAGGTGATCCGCTCCAGGCGGGCCACCTGGAGACGGTCCTCGAAGGGGGTGGCGTCGGGGGCGCGGTGGAGCAGGGTGGTCATGTCGTAGGAGAACCGCTCGGCCTGCCAGACGCGGCGCAGGCAGGTGGCGGAGTAGGCGTCGAGGAGCTCGTCGGAGCCGGTCTCGCGCCGGTGGACGAGGGCGCGGGCGAAGGTGACGACGTCGCCGACGGCGAGGTTGAGGCCCTTGGCGCCGGTGGGCGGCACGATGTGGGCGGCGTCGCCGGCGAGGAAGAGGCGGCCGTGGCGCATGGGCTCGTGGACGAAGGAGCGCATGGGCGTGACGGACTTCTGGGTGATGGGGCCGCGCTCCAGGCGCCAGTCGTCGGCGGTCTCGAAGCGGCGCTCCAGCTCGTCCCAGATCTCCTCGTCGCCCCAGCTCTCGGCGTCGGTGCCCTCGGGCACCTGGAGGTAGAGGCGGGAGACGGACGGGGAGCGCATCGACAGCAGGGCGAAGCCGCGGTCGTGGCGGGCGTAGACCAGCTCGTCGTGCGAGGGGGCGACGTCGGCGAGGATGCCGAGCCAGCCGAAGGGGTACGTCCGCTCGAAGGTGCGGCTCAGTTCGGCGGGGACCGCCTTGCGGGCCACGCCCCAGAAGCCGTCGCAGCCGACGACGTAGTCGCACTCCAGGACGGATTCGGCGCCCTCGTGGCGGAAGCGGACGCGGGGGCTGTCGGTGGCGGCGCCCTCGACGGCCAGCGCCTCGGCCTCGAACAGCAGCGGGCCGCCCTCCTTGAGCTGGAGGGCGATGAGGTCCTTGCACACCTCGGTCTGGGCGTAGACCATCACGGACTTCCCGCCGGTCAGGGCGGGGAAGTCGACGCGGTGGCGGGTGCGGTCGAACCGCAGCTCGATGCCGTCGTGGCGCAGGCCCTCGCGGTCCATCCGCTCCCCGGCGCCGGCCGCGCGCAGGACGTCCACCGTCCCCTGCTCCAGGATGCCGGCCCGCTGGCGGCGCTCGACGTAGGCGCGGTCGCGGCTCTCCAGGACGACCGAGTCGATGCCGGCGTTGTGGAGGAGCCGGGCGAGGAGGAGGCCGGCGGGGCCGGCCCCGATGATGCCGACGGTGGTGCGCATCGGTCGTTCCCTTCGATTGGCGTCGTTGCCGGGGGCGGTGGGCGGGTGTCCGGGCGTGCGGCGCGCCACCCGTTGTTCGTCTGGTGAAATTTCCTTCACTCAGTGCTGACGTGAGTTTCCGGCCGTGTGGGCCCGCTGTCAATGGGTGTGTGGTGAAGTCACCGGCGGCGAAAGGGGGGTGACGCCCCGGCGCCGGAGCGGTCAGGCGGGGAGGCGGCCGACGCCGAAGGTGCCCGGAGCCGGACGAGGGCCTGCCCCGAGACCCTCTCCGGCCTGCGGTGATGCGGTGCCCTCGGAGAACGCCCCGGGTCTTCCCGGCTGCTCGCGTCCCGGGGCCGGCCCTGTGCCAGGGGGCTTCCGGCGGACCTCCGCGGCGTCGCGACGCCCGGCGCGCCCTCCGAGGGCCCCCGCCGCGGCCCGGGACGGAGGGCGCGCACACCGGGGTGCCGTACGCGCTCCTCCCCTGCCGGCAGGCCGGCCCGGCCCCGGACGGCCGGCTCCGTCACTCGGGGCCGCGGAGGTGCGGCCCCCGAGCCCCCGGCGTCACTTCGCCTTGGCCAGGGCCTCGTAGAGGTGTTCCCAGGACGTGGTGACGATGTCGGGGCCGTATGCGGCGGCCTTTTTCAGGGCCGCCCGGGAGAAGCTGCGGCGCAGTTCCTCGTCCTCGATGAGGCGGATGATGCCCGAGGCCAGCGCCTCCACGTCGAGTTCGCGGACGAGGAAGCCGTCCACGCCGTCGGTGACGAGTTCCCGCGGGCCGACCGGGCAGTTGAAACTGACCACCGGGAGGCCGCAGTTCATGGCCTCCAGCAGCACCATGCCGAAGCCCTCGGACTTGGAACTCATCGCGAAGACGGAGCCCTTCGCGAGTTCCTCGTCGAGGTTGCGCGTCGCGCCCATGAGGAAGACGTGGTTGTACAGATGCCTGGCGCGGATGGCTTTGCGGAGGGCTTCCAGTTCCGGGCCGTCGCCGTGGATGCGCAGCGTCCAGTCCGGGTGGGCTTCCACGACGCGGCCGAACGCCTCGATCAGCTTGTCGACGCCCTTGTTGCCGTCGAGCCGCCCGGCGCTGACGACCAGGGGCCGCGAGAGGTCGGAACGCGGGACCTCCAGGGAGTGGAGCGCGTTCGGGATGCGTTCGACGCGGACCTCGGGGAACGACTCGGCGTAGACGGCGCGGTCCGCCTCGGTGAGGCAGACGATCGCGTCCATCTTCACGTAGGCGGCGTCGATGGCCTCGCGCCACTCGCCCTTGTGCGTGGACAGTCCCGCGTGTTCCTGGACGACCCGGACCAGCGACGGGTCGGCGAACTCGGCGATGATCAGGTTGATCGTGGGCCGGGTGCCGACCACGATCCGGTCCTCCAGGGCGCGCACGAAGCGGATCATCGCGCCGATGCGGCGACGGCTGTCCGCGTTCTTGGAGAGACCTGCCGGGAACCGGTCGTGCCAGGAGGTGTCCTCCGGCCCCTCGTACCGGTCCCAGTCCACGTACGAGCCGGACCGGTTGTCCACGAGCGCGGTCACCTTCACCCGCGGGTCCAGCGGGAACGGCGGCTCCTCGTGGTAACGCAGCATGGTCGCGATCTCGACGTCGTGACCGCGCTCGACCATGGCGTTGGCCTGGTTGAATATGGTACGGACGGTGCCGCCGACGCCGAACGCGTTGTAGATCAGGTAGGTCAGCTTCATCTGGCACTCCGGTTGGCGTCGTCACGTCGGGCGCAGCGTATGGAGAGGTCGTCCCCATCGGTGTAGTACGGCAGTACGGCGACCCCTGCCTTGTACTGCTCGGGGAACTTCACGATCTGCTTCTTGCCCGGCATGTCGTCGAGGTGGCGGCCGACGCGAAGCGCCAGCTCCTTGCCGCCTCGCGTCGCGACCACGTGCACATCCCAGTGCTCGCGGGGCAGCGCGTCCCAGACGGCCAGGTCGCGGACGGCCACGACCGCCTCGAAGTGCGCCCCGTCGCGGACGACGGGGAAGTACAGCTGCCGCGGGGTGGGGCGCGGAGTGCGCGTCACGCCGTGCACGAGCCGGTTCGTGAGCCGTTTGATCCCGGACGGGACGGGGATCTCGGGCCGTTCGCGGGAAGTGAGGCGCAGCTTCCACGGCTTGTCCACGGCGATGTCGTCCGGCACCCCGCCCGTGACGACCGTCCCGAGGATACGGATGTGACCGTCGCGCGGCCAGACCCGTCTGATTTCAGCGTGGGACCGCTCCCCGGCACTGGCTTGCATGACCACCTTCTCTTCTGTTCCTGTCGTTGGCCTTCCCTGGGGGAGGCGAGAGGTCAGGCAGAGCAGTGGCCCCAGACCGCCTCATTCCGCCAGGCTCACCGAGGGGCGGCAGGACGGGAGATTGTGTGCACGTGCATGTCAGGACTGTCAACGTCTCGACACCGGGACACCGGCGCGCTCCCGAGGGGCGCGCCGGCGCTCCGGCCGGGAGCTACGCGGCCCTGGACCGCCCGGCCGCGGGCTCCTTCACGCTTTCCGCCTCGGCGACCGCCGGCGACGGGGCCGGCGTCCGCTCGTCCAGCGGCACGATCGGCAGGTCCTCCGCCGGCTCGCCCAGCAGGATCTGCCGTATGACGCGCTCGGACGCCCGGCCGTCGTCGTACTCGCAGAACTTGCGGCGGAAGGCGTCCCGCAGGGCGTCGGACCGCTCGTCCTTCCAGGCGCCGCCGACGAATATGTCGTGCAGTTCGTCCTGGGTGCGCGCGACGTGGCCGGGCGGCTCCTCCGTGAGGTCGAAGTACACCCCGCGGGCGACCTTGTACGCTTCCCAGTCGTTGGCGTAGATCACGATCGGCCGGTCGAGGTTGGCGTAATCGAACATGATGGACGAGTAGTCCGCCAGCAGCACGTCCGCGGCAAGCTGCAGCTCCTCCGAGGACGTGTGGGAGGTGACGTCGATGACACGAGCCGAGGCCTGCAGTTCCTTCAGCTCCGCCGTCTGCTCGTAGAAGTGGTGGCCGCGCATGAGCACCACGAACTCGTCACCGAGGGCGTCGGCGAAGCGGGCGATGTCGAGCTGCGGGACGAAGCGATTGGTGTAGTCCCGGTGGGTCGGCGCGTAGAGAACAGCGATCTTCCCCTGCGGAATGCCGAGCTCGCTCCGGATGCGGCGGACGTCGTCGGCGGTCGAGTTGTAGAAGACGTCGTTGCGGGGGTAACCGCTCTCCAGCAGCGCGAAGGAGCACGGGAAGGCCTGCTCCCAGATGTCCGAGGAGAAGCGGTTGGAGGATATGCAGTAGTCCCAGCGGTCCGAGCGCTGCAGAAGCTTCGTGAAGTTCGTGCCCTTGGCGGCGACCGGGTGGGCCAGCAGGTGGATGCCCATGTGCTTGAGCGGCGTACCGTGCTGCGTCTGCACGTGGACGGTGCCGGGCCGCTTGACGAAGCGGTCCTCGAAGTTGACGTTGTTGAAGAAGTACTTGGCGCGCGCCATGACCTCCCAGTACTCGGGGGTCCCCGGGACCACGTAGTCGGTGCCCGGCGGAAGCTTCTTCACCTCTTCCTGCTTGGCGACCACCACGCCCTTGATGTGGGGGGCTATCTCCTTGGCCTTGGCGTGCAGCGCGGCGGGGTTGCACACATAGCCCCGGCCCCAGTAAGCCGAATAGACGGCCAGGTTCTCGTCGATGGGCTGCTTGAGCGCGGTTTCGTAATGACGCTCCAGACGCTTCTTGGCAACCTTCTTCCGGGTGTCGCGGACCGTCTTGCGGACCTTGCGCCGGCCCTTGTTGGCCACCTTCAGGGTCTGGTAGACCGGGTAGGCTCCACGCGCGATCAGTGCGTGCCGCAGGCCGGTATGCCCCTCGGGCCGCACGTAGTCCGCCGGCAGATAGCGCCGGTAGTGCCGGTGCGCCAGAGCGAAGAATTCGGACCGCAGCTCGTCGGGCACTCGGTTGTTCTTCGCCAGGATGGCGATGAAGTGGTCGATCATCTTGTTGAACAGCCAGGCCCGCCACTCCCAGAGAGACGGGTCGCTGTCGATGAAGTCGAAGACCCGCTCGTACTGGTCGAAGATGTCGAAGTGCTTGCGGCTGACCGTGCGAAGGATGTTGCCCTGGCGACGCTGGCGGTAATGGACGACAACGTGGTCCAGGGCGGCGATCCGGCCGGCCGACAGCATGACCGGGAAGGTCCAGGGTGTGTCCTCGTAGTACCCCGGCGGGAATTGGAAGCCGCGCTGCTCCACGAATTCACGCCGGTAGACCTTGTTCCACACCACCATGATCAGGTTGAGGAACTCCGGCCGCTGCTTCGCCGTGAAGACCTCCGGCCCCTCCGTCTGGAAGACCGAGGCCAGGCTGTTGCGGGTCTCCCCGCCCCACCAGAAGGTGCGCGCGTAGTCGAAGATCAGAACGTCCGGGTCGGAGGTCTGCTCCAGCCGGTCCGCTATGAGCTGCAGCGAGCCGGGCGTGATCGTGTCGTCGCTGTCGAGGAAGAAGAGGTAGTCGCCGCGCGCTATCTCCATTCCCGCGTTCCGCGCCCGGCCCAGGCCCACGTTCTCGGGCAGGTGCAGTGCCCGGACCCTCTCGTCGGCCTTGGCGTATTCGTCTACGATCTCACCGCAGCGGTCGGGAGAGCAGTCGTTGACGGCGATTACCTCGATGTCGCGGAAGGACTGCCCAAGGATGGAATCGAGGCACTCCCGCAAGAAGGACTGCACTTGGTAAATCGGCACAATCACGCTGATACGTGGCTTCGACACGCCCTGCTCTTCCAATCCTTCGACCCCACCGGTTCACTGTCCCGGTCCGGGTCCGGGTCCGGGTCCTGAGTCCTTCGTCATCCGAACGGCCTAGAAGGTAGGCGCATGGTTGACGGATGAGGCACGATACACTGGCTATCAGCTTATGTGTTAGGTGCAGGAGTCCGGCGCCTCGCCCTGCGGTCCGGGTGTGCCTGTGACGTGAATCATGGGCTCGGAGCCAACGGTGACGGCCTCGCAGTCGGAGACGAGACCGGGGCGCACCCTTTCAGGACGCGAAACCCCGGGTCAGGGCTCCCGTCGTCGCGTCGGCGAGAAAGCGGCACTTCCGGACGGCGGCCTTCTCCGCGGTACCGGTTCCCTGACGTGACCCCTGAGTGATCCCTGAGTGATCCCGGACGCTCTGGGAGAAGTCTCACGTTCCCGGGGCGGCTCCCCCCCCCTCATTCCAGGCCGAGTGAAGGCCGGCCCGTACCCCCGCCGCCCCCGCACCGGCGACCGGCCCGGTGGGCCGCTGTGGGGGCGGCGGGCCGCGCCGGAAGCGGACCAGGCGGTCCAGGAGGAGAGGCTCGCCGGCCTCCTCACCACCGGCGGGCCCGGAACGCGCGCGGGCGGCCGGTCGCCCTGCCGGCCGAAGGAACTGCGGCGGCACGGGGCCGGCCGGGGCCCTCGTGGCGGAGAGCGGCGAAGTGGGTGCCGGGCGAGCCACCGTGGCGCCTCGCCCGCACTGCACGCCGCTCGCGCCCTGGACCGCCAGGCCCCGGCACCCGGGCGTCCCGGCCCGCCGCCGGGCGCCGGCCTTGCACCGGGGAGAGGAACGAGCGAGGGCGTCCACCGGCCCTTCGGCCGGTCGGACGTCATACGGTCGGAGGTGCCCGGAGCCGGACTCGAACCGGCACGCCCGCGAAGGGGCAGCGAGGTTTAAGCTCGCCGTGTCTGCATTCCACCATCCGGGCAGGCCATGGGCTCCGCGTAGAGACCCCGAGCCTATCGGGATGCTTCCCCCGAACAGCGGACGGGCGGACCGATGTTGTCTTATTTTATTGACGTCTGAGGAAGCATCAGCCGACAGAACAGGCCGTCCGCACTTGCCAACAGCCTTGCGTGCGGCGATCGGCCGCGCATGCGGAATGACGGAATTTCACCGTCTGAGTGAAGGGGAACCACCGGTTCCCCACGAATTCCCGGCGTCTCAGGGTCGCCCGTCATCCCCAGGTATGACGCGGCTGCGCCCGGTCCGACCGAAGTCGCCCCCCGGAACCGGAACAGCGGCTGACTCCCCCGCCCGCCGCGGCCGGGAGGATGGACGACATCCCCGGAAACCACCCCGGCCCGTCGCCGGGGGCACCGTCGTCCCGTCAGGAGTGCCTTCCCATGACCACCGCATCCCTCGCCGGCCGGTCCACCACCGTGGCCGCGCGCGCCACGGAGCTGTCGAAGATCTACGGTGAGGGCGATACCCGGGTGGTCGCCCTGGACCGGGTCTCCGTCGACTTCCGGCAGGCGGAGTTCACCGCGATCATGGGCCCCTCCGGTTCCGGCAAGTCCACGCTGATGCACTGCGTGGCCGGGCTGGACACCTTCTCCTCCGGTTCGGTGCGCATCGGCGAGACCGAACTGGGCTCCCTGAAGGACAAGCAGCTCACCAAGTTGCGCCGGGACAAGATCGGCTTCATCTTCCAGGCGTTCAACCTGCTGCCGACGCTGACGGCCCTGGAGAACATCACCCTCCCGATGGACATCGCGGGCCGCAAGCCGGACCGGCAGTGGCTGGACACGGTGATCGGGATGGTCGGCCTGTCGGGCCGGCTCGGCCACCGGCCCTCCCAGCTCTCCGGCGGCCAGCAGCAGCGCGTCGCCGTGGCCCGGGCGCTGGCCTCCAAGCCCGAGATCATCTTCGGTGACGAGCCGACCGGGAACCTCGACTCGCGCTCGGGCGCCGAGGTGCTGGGCTTCCTGCGCAACTCCGTACGGGAACTGGGGCAGACCGTCGTGATGGTCAC
Organism: Streptomyces sp. NPDC006134; assembly: GCF_040628835.1. Lineage (NCBI taxonomy): Bacteria > Bacillati > Actinomycetota > Actinomycetes > Kitasatosporales > Streptomycetaceae > Streptomyces > Streptomyces sp. NPDC006134. The sequence goes on from NZ_JBEXTV010000021.1 coordinate 91,003, forward strand.
CCACGACCCGGTGGCGGCGGCCTACGCGGACCGGGTGGTCTTCCTGGCGGACGGCCGCATCGTCGACGAGCTGTCCCGGCCGACGGCCGACGCGGTGCTGGACCGCATGAAGCGGTTCGACGCCAAGGGCCGCACCAGCTGACGCACGCCCCTCTCCCCTCACACCGTCCGCCCCGCCCCCGCACCCGTACTTCTGGACTGAGACGACCCCATGTTCCGAACCGCCTTGCGCAACGTACTCGCGCACAAGGCCAGGCTGTTGATGACCGTGCTCGCCGTGATGCTCGGCGTGGCGTTCGTGTCCGGCACCCTGGTCTTCACCAACACCATCTCCGGCGCGTTGCAGAAGAGCTCCGCCAAGGGCTTCGACCATGTCGACGTCGCCGTGCGGCCCGAGTACCAGGACGCCGAGGGCGACCGGGTCGGCAGGACGCCCGAGCTGACCCAGGCCGTGCTGGAGAAGAGCGCGCGGGTGCCCGGTGCCGCGCACGCCGTCGGTGTCGTCGGCGGCTTCACCGCCCTCGCCGGCAAGGACGGCAAGCTGGCAGGCGACGGCTTCGGCACGCGGGGCGGCAACTACTGGGGCACCGAGGACCCCCGCTATCCGCTGGTCGAGGGCCACGCCCCGAAGGGACCCGGCGAGGTCCTGATCGACTCCGAGACCGCCCGGCGCACCGGCTACCGGGTCGGCGACACCGTACGCCTGTCCGTCGACGGGCCCGTCCTGACGCCGGTCGTCGCCGGTGTCTTCACCACGGACGACGGCAACGTCGCGGCCGGCGGCAGCCTCGCCCTGTTCGACACGGCGACCGCGCAGAAGCTGTTCGGCAAGACGGGCACGTACGACGAGATCGCCGTCGAGGCGAAGCCGGGCGTCACGCAGGCCGCGCTCAAGGCCGAGCTGGACCGGGCGCTGCCGAAGGACCTCGTCGAGACCACCACCGGCGAGCGGCTCGCCGAGGACCAGGCGGAGACGATCGCCTCGTCGATGAGCGGCATGAAGCAGGGCCTGCTGGTCTTCGCCGGCATCGCGCTGTTCGTCGGCACGTTCATCATCGCCAACACCTTCACCATGCTGGTCGCCCAGCGCACCAAGGAGCTGGCGCTGCTGCGCGCGGTCGGCGCCTCCCGCCGCCAGGTCACCCGGTCGGTGCTGATCGAGGCGTTCGTGGTGGGCCTGGCCGCCGCCGTGGCCGGTCTGGTCGCCGGCATCGGCATCGGGGCCGGGCTGCGCTCCCTGATGGGTTCGATCGGTGCGACCGTGCCCGACGGGCCGCTGGTCGTCTCCCCGGGCACGATCGTCTCGGCGTTCGCGGTCGGTGTCCTGGTCACCATGGTGGCCGCCTGGCTGCCGGGCCGCCGGGCGGCGAAGATCCCGCCGGTGGCGGCGATGAGCAGCGTGCACGCCACGGCCACGGCCAAGTCGCTGGTGCTGCGCAACACGCTCGGCGCCCTGTTCTCGGCCGCCGGCATCGCGGTCGTCCTCGCGGCGACCACGATGAGCGGCTCGGACGGGCAGGCCCCGATGGGCCTGGGCGCCGTCCTGCTGATCATCGGCGTGTTCGTCCTGACCCCGCTGCTGTCCCGCCCGCTGATCGCCGCCGCCTCCCCGGTGCTGCGCCTGTTCGGGGTCTCCGGCAAGCTGGCCCGGCAGAACTCGGTGCGCAACCCGCGCCGTACGGCCGCCACCGCCTCCGCGCTGATGATCGGCCTCACCCTGATCACCGGCATGACGGTGGTGGCGGGCAGCCTGCAGAAGTCGATCGACAAGATGGCGGCGTCCGCGATCGAGGCGGACTACGTGGTCTCCATGGCCAACGGCAACGTGCTGTCGCCGGACGTCGAGCGGAAGCTGGAGCGGTCCGGCGACGTCACCGCCACCAGCCCGCTGCGCATCGCGCCCTCCCGCATCGGCGGCGAGACCGAGTACCTCACCGGCGTCGACGGCTCCACCATCGGCGAGCTGACCGACCTCGCGGTGAAGGACGGTGCCTTCGAGATCGGCGGCACCCGGGTGACCGTCGACGACAAGACCGCCGTACGCCACGGCTGGAAGGCCGGTTCCGCCTTCACCGTCGCCTACGAGGACGGCCGGAAGCAGAAGCTGACCGTCGCCGGCGTCTACGAGGGCAACGAGATGATGCGCGGCATCATGCTCGACACCGCGACGCTCGCCCCGCACCAGAGCGATCCGGGCGACTTCCAGGTGATGGTCAAGACCTCCGGCGGCGCGTCGGACGCGGCCGAGGACCGGCTGGAGAAGGCGCTGGGCAGCAACCCGGCGATCAAGGTCCAGGACAAGAAGGACCTGTCCGACGAGATCGCGCAGATGTTCACGCTGATGCTGAACATGCTCTACGGCCTGCTGGCCATGGCGGTGATCGTGGCCGTCCTCGGGGTCGTCAACACCCTGGCCATGTCGGTCTTCGAGCGCTCCCAGGAGATCGGCATGCTGCGGGCGATCGGCCTGGACCGCCGGGGCGTCAAGCGGATGGTCCGCCTGGAGTCCCTGGTGATCTCCCTCTTCGGCGGCGTGCTCGGCATCGGCCTGGGCGTGTTCTTCGGCTGGGCGGCCGGCAAGCTCCTCGGCACGTCGCTGGCGACGTACGAGCTGGTCCTGCCGTGGGGCCGGATGGCCGTCTTCCTGCTGCTGGCGGCGGCCGTGGGCGTCCTGGCGGCGCTGTGGCCGGCGCGGCGGGCGGCCCGGCTGAACACGCTCCAGGCGATCAAGGCCGAGTAGCCGGGCGCAAGGCCGGGCGGCTCGGGGCTCGTACAGCCGGGCGGCTCAGGGCCCGTGCAGCGGCCGGGGCCCCTGTTCCCTCCACGGGAGCAGGGGCCCCTTCGCCGTTCTCACGGACTTCCCGTCTGCCCCGTTCAGCCGTTCCAGGTGCGGGAGCGCAGCGGCATCCCGGAGTCGCCCGACTCGGGGGTCTTCACGGCCAGGACCTGGTTGACGCCGATGCGGTTGCGCTCGAAGGAGAGCGCGGAGGCGGCCATGTACAGGCGCCAGACGCGGGCCCGGCCGGGGCTGGTGAGCTCCACGGCGCGCGGCCAGTGGGTCTCCAGGTTGGCGACCCAGCGGCGCAGGGTGAGGGCGTAGTGCTCGCGGATCGACTCCACGTCGCGCACCTCGAACCCGGCGCGCTCCAGCTGGGTGACGGTGGTGCCGACGGGCGCGAGCTCGCCGTCGGGGAAGACGTAGGCGTCGATGAACTCGTCCACCCGGTAGGCGGACTCGTCCTTCTCCGGGCGCCGGGCGATCTGGTGGTTCAGCAGCCGCCCGCCCGGCTTCAGCAGGGCGTACAGGTCCCGGGCGTACTCCAGGTACCGTTCGGCGCCGACGTGCTCGGCCATGCCGATGGAGGAGATCGCGTCGTACGGCCCGTCGGCGACGTCCCGGTAGTCCTGGACGCGGATCTCCACCCGGTCGGTGAGTCCCTCGTCGGCGACGCGCTTGCGGGCGTACGCCGCCTGCTCCTGCGACAGGGTGACGCCGACGACGCTCACCCCGTGCTCGCGGGCGGCGTGGACGGCCATGGAGCCCCAGCCGCAGCCGACGTCGAGCAGGCGCTGACCGGGCTTCAGGTCCAGCTTCCGGCAGACCAGTTCCAGCTTGTCGCGCTGGGCGTCCTCCAGGGTGCCGCCCTCGGATTCCGGGGCCTGCCAGTAGGCGCAGGAGTACACCATGGAGGGGCCGAGGACGAGCTCGTAGAAGTCGTTGCCGACGTCGTAGTGGTGGCTGATGGCCCGCTTGTCGGTGCGGCGGGTGTGCAGGTGGCCGCGGACCCTGCGGACCTCCTCGCGGGGCGGCGCGGGCGGCAGCGCGGGCCCGGCCATCCGCACCAGCCCGCGTACGGCGTCCCGGACCCGGGGATCGCGCAGTGCCTGGCCGAGGCTGCGGGCGTCCTCCCCGCGTTCCCAGATCAGTCCGGCGAGCAGGTCGAGCGCCGTGTACAGATCGCCCTCGACCTCCAGGTCGCCGGCCACCCAGGCGCGGGCCAGGCCCAGTTCGCCCGGCTTCCACAGCAGCCGGCGCAGGGCCCGGCGGTTGCGCACCACCAGGACCGGCGCGCCCGGCGGGCCCGCCTGCGACCCGTCCCAGGCGCGGATGCGCACCGGGAGCGGCGCCCCCAACGCTTGTTCGACAAACCCCTTCAGCCGCGGCGCGGCGTCGGCCATGGCGTACACCTCCGTGACAGCGATCCCGGATGTTCCCCACCACGTAAACACCTGCGCGCGCCCGGCGCAGTCCCGCATCGGGGTCATGGCTCGGCAAAGCGGGTGCGCGTACCGCCTGTCCGCCGGCCGTGTCACGGCCGCGGCTCCGGAGCCGCCCCCATGTCCTTCGCGCTGTAGCGCGGCAGGCCGGTCGTGTCGATCGTCCACGCGCCGAGTTCGGTGGTGATGGTGACCGGCTTGCCGTACGGGAGATGCAGCCGGTTCTCGTAGGCGGGCCGGGGCGGGCCCGGGCACCCGCCGGTACTGCGGCGCCGGCGGAGTCATCCGACGGGCTCGGCGGGTTTCATCCGGCGGGCCCGGCCGGTTCGAGGGCGATCTCGGCCCAGACGGTCAGTCCGCCGTCCAGCCGCCGCGTTCCCCAGCGCGTGGCCAGCGCCTCGGTGATCAGCAGTCCCCGGCCGCGCTCCCGCTCCTCTCCCGGTGGCCCGTCCGGCCGGAGGGACGTCACCGGGAGGGGCGCCGTGCCCTCGTCGGTCACGCCGACCACGGCCGCCTCCCCGGTGAGGGCGCAGGCGAGGGACACGGTGTGGCTGTCGCTGTGTTCCAGGGCGTTGGCGACCAGTTCCCCGGTGATCGTCTCCAGGTCGTCCACGGTGGCGGGCGGCAGGCTCCAGGCGCGGGCCGTGTCGCGTACGTGGCGCCGGGCCGTGGGGGCGGACGCGCGGTCACGGCCGGGGAGGGCGAACAGGGCGAAGCCCCGGGTTCCGGCCCGGTCGTGCGCCAGGACCTCGTGGAGGACGGCGGCGGGTGACGGCAGCGGGGCGGACCCGTCCGTCACGCCCCTTCTCGCCTCGCCCAGGCGGGCGCCTCGCGACGCGGCGATGAGCAGCGCGTCGGCGAGCGCGTCGGCCAACTGGCCGGTCAGCTCGCCGGGTTCGCCCCCGCCCCGGCCCTGCGCGAGCGCGGCCCGCGCCCGGCCGAGCAGCCGGTCCGCCAGCCCGAGCTGCGCGTCCTCGATCCGGTCGGCGAGCCGGGAGGCGGTCCCGCCGTGACCGTCCGTCAGCAGCAGGCAGGGCTGCCCGAGGGCACCGGCCCAGGGCAGGAGCCGTACGCGGCCCGTCTCGCCGCTCATGACGCGGCCCCCGGGCGGGCGTGGACGTCGCGGGCGCCGAGACCGACGCCGTACGCGGCACGCCAGGGGATGTCACGCCACAGGTGCTGAAGACGGGCGTCCTCCTCACGTTCGTGGGCGGTGAGGTAGGGACGGACGAGGAGGGTGGAGGTGCCGTCGATGGGGGTGTACCAGGAACGGACCGTGGGGGCGACCGCATCACGGAACACCCCGGCGCGGGACATCACCGTGACGGCGGGTGCAGGAAGCCGCCTCGGCGGCGCGACGCGGGTCTGCGGCACCTTGCGGTGCCTTCCCTGGAGAACGAGAGCGTCCCGGATGCGGTCCAGTACGCGAGCGAGAGCGCGGAGCACGAGGTCAACACCCCTTCGAAGAGCACCTGCCGGATGGAGCGCCCGGTTCACCGGTGTCGACCTCCGCCCAGACGTACGCGCCTCGCGCCGTCACGTCATGGCCGTACCGGTCGGCCCCGGCGAGGACCAGAAGGAGCGAACGGCGGCAGACGGCCGTGAGCGGCGCAGGAAGCGCGACCCTGACACGAATCCGGCCGACGAGCTTCTCGGTGTGCGCCGTATGCCCTGCCAGAGCGGTGAGTTCGGCGGCCAGCGCGACCGCGCGCGACGTCACAGAGCACACGAAGAAGCCCCCCGTGATGAACCGAGCACTGAGAGTATTTCTACTCCAGTAGCTTCCACCTGATGCAGTAGCTTGTCAACGTCGTCGGAAGAACCGCCGTCTTACGGCTGAGGAACCGGAGAGCCGCCATGCCCCGAGAGGCGCCGTACCTCGAAGTGGCCGACTCCCTTCGGGCCCGCATCCTCGCGGGAGAGTGGGAGATCGGAGCGCGCCTGCCCTCCCGCGCGCAACTCGCCGAGGAGTACGGCGTGGGCCGCAACGTCACCCAGCGGGCCATGGACCGGCTGATCGTCGAGGGTCTTCTCGAAGGGCGCGCCGGATCGGGCACATACGTCCGGAAACCACGTGAGCGCATGCGGATGGTCCGCTCACGCCACCGCGAACGCCGAAACGGGTCCCCCTTCCGCGCCGACATGAGGGAACAGGGCAGGGCAGGCACCTGGGAATCGCACAGCCGAGCCCGCGTCCCCGCGCCGGACGCCATCGCCGAGCGGCTGGCCATCACTCCCGGGGACCTCTGCGTGACCACCCGTTACGAGTTCCTGTCCGACGGGCAGCCCGTCCAGCTCTCGGAGTCCTGGGAACCGATGGCCATCACGGACGGGACGCCGGTCGTCCTGCCCGAGATGGGTCCCCTCGCGGGGATGGGGGTGGTGGAGAGGATGCGCTCCATCGGCGTGGAGGTCGAGACAGCGGTCGAGGTGCCGCGCCCCTCTCGCGCCACCCAGGCCCAGGCGAACCTGCTGGGCATCAGCGTGGGCGACCTGGTGCTGGAGATCGAACGGACGTACTACGACACAGACGGGCGCCCCGTGGAGACAGCGGACATCGTCGTTCCCGACGCCCGCTGGGAAGTGGCCTACGAGTTCGGGATCGACCGGCCGTAGGCCAGGAGCGCAGGAAGCGGGTGAGACGCCGAAGGGGCCGCCCGCACCACGGATGGCGGGCGGCCCCTTCGGGAGGGTGAGGGGTGACGTGCCGTCAGGCCCGGTGGGGCGACGGCACGTCCGGTGACCGTGGGGTCAGGAGGCCTTGGCCTTCTCCTCGGTCTTGGCGGCGGCGGGCGCCGGGGCCGGCTTGGCGGCCTCGTAGAACTCCTCGCGCGGGGACTCGATCGCGCCGAGCGAGACGACCTCGCGCTTGAGGAACATGCCGAGCGTCCAGTCGGCGAAGACCCGGATCTTGCGGTTCCAGGTCGGCATCGCCATGCCGTGGTAGGCGCGGTGCATGTACCAGGCGAGACGGCCCTTGAGCTTGATCTTCATCTTGCCCATGACGATCATCGCGACGCCCTTGTGCAGGCCGAGGCCCGCCACCGCGCCCTTGTTGGCGTGGCTGTAGTCCTTCTGCGGGAAGCCCCGCATGCCGGACAGGACGTTGTCACCGAGCACCTTGGCCTGGCGCAGCGCGTGCTGGGCGTTGGGCGGGCACCAGGCGTTCGGGTTGCCGTTCTTGCGGCCCACGAGGTCCGGGACCTGGGCGTTGTCGCCCGCGGCCCAGACGTAGTCCATGCCCTTGACCTGGAGCGTCGGCTCGCAGTCGATGTGACCGCGGGGACCGAGGGGCAGGCCGAAGCGGGACAGGGCCGGGTTCGGCTTGACGCCGGCGGTCCAGACGATCGTGTTGGAGTCGACCTCGAGGCCGTTCTTCAGCACCACGTGGCCGTCGACGCAGGACTCCATGGAGGTGGACAGGTAGACCTCGACTCCGCGGCTTTCGAGGTGTTCCTTGCCGTACGTGCCGAGCTTGGGGCCGACCTCGGGGAGGATCTTGTCGGCGGCGTCGACCAGGATGAAGCGCATGTCCTCGCGGGACACGTTCTTGTAGTACTTGGCGGCGTCGCGGACCATGTCCTCGACCTCGCCGACGGTCTCGGCGCCGGCGAAGCCGCCGCCGATGAAGACGAAGGTGAGCGCCTTGCGGCGGATCTCCTCGTCCGTGGTGGAGTCGGCCTTGTCGAGCTGCTCCAGCACGTGGTTGCGCAGGCCGATGGCCTCCTCGATGCCCTTCATGCCGATGCCCTGCTCGGCGAGGCCGGGGATCGGGAAGGTGCGGGAGACCGCGCCCATGGCGATGACCAGGTAGTCGAAGGGCAGCTCGTACGCCTCGCCCACGAGGGGGGTGATCGTGGCGACCTTGCGGTCCTGGTCGATGGTGGTGACCCGGCCGGTGAGGACCTCCGCCTTGGGAAGCACGCGTCGCAGGGGGACGACGACGTGCCGCGGGGAGATGTTGCCGGCGGCGGCTTCGGGGAGGAAGGGCTGGTAGGTCATGTACGACCGGGGGTCGACGACGGTGACGGTCGCCTCTCCGTAACGCATCTTCTTCAGAATGCGTCGAGCTGCGTACAGGCCTACGTACCCACCGCCTACTACGAGGATCCTGGGACGCTCCGTGGTGCTCATGCCATCGAGTATCCACCCGCTCCCGGGGGTCCCCTCGTGCGCCCCTTCACAAGCTCCGACGAGGGCTGTGTTACACTCCGCCGCTCACGTGACGGAGATCATGGCACCGAAAGGGAACCACCGCGCAGGGGAGGTCGTTGTCAACGGCTCGTGAGCTGCCCTTCAGGCCCGCCGGACCGCCCCGGACCCCCCTCCGCCCCGCCCGCCGGACCTCCTCCCGGAGCGCTCTCCTGAACGTGTTCAAAGGGCAGTTGAGCCCCCAAAAGGGTCAACGCGGCCACAGGAGCCGTCCGGCCGGACCCAATTCCTTGTGAAGAACTTCACGAACTTTCCGGCCGGACATCGCCGCCGGGCCGCCCCCACCCTCCGCAAGGGTGCTCATCCGTTCCCTGACCAGCTCACACGGCACCCCCGACAGGGGAATCGGACAGGCGTACGGCGGGGTCTTCCTTGCCCCTTTTGCCGGATTCGGCAAGGCTTCGAGGAGTAAGGGGTTCCCGCCCGGCAGCTCCGGAAAGGGGTGCCATGAGTCCGCACCGCCGTACGACGGGACTGGTGTCCCATGCCACGGAGCCGGCGGACCTCCCGCTGCCGCGCTGGGTGCAGTGGCTGCCCCTGGCGCTGGTGGGCCTGGCCCTCGCCGTCGACCTGCCCACGCCCGGCGCCTTCAGCGGCGACGTCTTCCTGGTCCTCAGCGCGATGATCGCCGCCTGCGTCCACTCCCTGCGCCGGGTCGCCCTGGTGGCGGTCCTCAACAGCGCTGCCGGTCTGCTCCTGCTCGCCGGGCACCTGGAGGTCGACGGCGGCCACGCCGTGGTCGACTACTTCTCCCTGCTCCTGCTGGCCTGGGCCGCCGTACCGCTGTGCCTGCTGCGGCTGGCGCTGCACCGGCGGCTGCGGGGTGCCCGCGAGACCGCGGAGTCCGCGCAGCGCGCGGTCCTGCCCCCGGTACGGGCCTGGCTCGGGCACACCTGGATCGCCGTACGGTACGAGGCCGCCTCCGACGCGGCGGCCGTGGGCGGTGACCTCTACGCGGCCGAGAACACCCCGTACGGCGTACGGCTGCTCATCGGCGACGTGCGCGGCAAGGGCCTGGACGCGATTCCCCGCGTGGCCGCCCTGGTGGGCAGCTTCCGCGAGGCGGCGTACCACACGGAGACGCTGCCGCTGCTGGCCCGGCACCTGGACGAGGCCGTCGCCCGGCACACCCGCGACCTGGCCGCCGTACGCATCGGAGGCGGCGCCGAGAGCGAGCAGTTCGTCACGGCGGCCATCGCCGAGTTCCCGCCCGGCGGCCGCGAGGTCCGGCTGATCAGCCGGGGCCACTGCCCGGCGTTCCTGGTCGGCGAGGAGGGCGTCCGGACGTGGGAGCCGGCCGACCCCGGGCTCCCGCTGGGGCTCGGCGAACTGGATCCGGGCCCCTGGCAGTACGACACGCGCCCCTTCGCCCCCGGCGATCTGCTGCTGATGTGCACGGACGGCCTGCTGGAGGCGCGGAACGCCGACGGTGTCTTCTTCACGCCCGAGGAGGGCCTGGCCGACTGCCGGCGGCAGGGGCCGCCGGCCGTGGTGGAGACCGTGGCCCGGCTGGTGCACCGGCACGCGGGAGGCGTCCTCGCCGACGACCTGGCACTGATCGCGGCCACCGTCACGGAGGCGCCGTACCGGCCCCCCGCGCGCATGGAGCCCGGTTCGGCCGGTCCCGAGGACGGCTGCGCCGCACCGCCCGACTCGACGGGACCGTCCGCCGAGCACTGAGGGCCGCGCGGCCCCTGCCCACGGACCGGCCCCGGACGGGCCGGTGGGGCACGCCGGGCGCACCCCGCCGGACCGCCCGCCTCCCGGCGGCCCTTCGGGCTTCTACGCCACCGACCAGGCGATTCCGTCGAGGATGTCGTGCTCGCTGACCACGACCTCCTCCGCGCCGGTCCGTTCCATGATCGCCAGCAGGACGAGAGCCCCGGCGGCGATCACGTCGACGCGGCCCGGGTGCATGGACGGGATCGCGGCGCGCTCGGCGTGGGTGGAGCGGAGCAGGCGGCCGGTGATCTCGCGGACCCGGTCACGGGTGACGCGGGAGTGGTGGATGGCGGTGGAGTCGTACGCGGGGAGCTCCTGCGCGATCGCCGACACCGTCGTCACCGAGCCGGCCAGACCGACCAGCGTGCGCGCCTCGCGCAGCGGGACAGTCTGCTCGGCGAGGTCGAGGGCCGCCTCGATGTCGGCCCGCATCGCCGCGATCTGCTCCTCGGCGGGCGGATCGGTGACCGCGCCGTCGCGCACCAGGTGCCGTTCGGTCATGCGGACGCAGCCGACGTCGACGGAGCGGGCCGCACGGACGTGGTCGTCACCGACGACGAACTCGGTCGAGCCGCCGCCGATGTCCACCACCAGGAAGGGGCGGTGCAGGTCCGCACGGCCCGTCAGTTCCTTGGTGGCGCCGGTGAAGGAGAACTCGGCCTCCTGGTCCCCGCTGATCACCTCCGGCTCGACGCCGAGGATGTCCCGGACGCCGCGCACGAAGTCGTCGCGGTTGGAGGCGTCGCGGGAGGCGGACGTCGCCACGAAACGCAGGCGCTCGGCGCCGTGCGCCTTGACGATCTCCGCGTACTCGCGGCAGGCGGCGAAGGTCCGCTCCAGCGCCTCGGGGGCGAGCCGGCCGGTGCGGTCGACGTCCTGGCCGAGGCGGACGATGGTCATGCGCCGGTCCAGCTCGGTCAGTTCGCCGGTGGCCGGGTCGGCGTCGGCGACCAGGAGCCGGATGGAGTTCGTACCGCAGTCGACGGCGGCGACACGGGTCACTGCTCGTCCTCCCCACAGGTTCCGGCGGTCTCGGGAACCGTCACGCACGGGCCCTTGCGCCACCACTCGGGCAGCATCGCGATCGCCTCGTCGCCCAGCGGGTTGACGCCCGGACCGGCCGCCAGCGAGTGGGCGACCAGGACGTGCAGGCACTTGACCCGGTCCGGCATGCCGCCCGCGCTCGGGAAGTTCTTCAGCTCCTCGATCTCGTCGCGGCGCCGGATGTAGTCCTCGTGCGCGGCGCGGTAGGCGGCGGCCAGCTCCGGGTCGGCCGCCAGGCGCTCGGTCATCTCCTTCATCACGCCCTCGGCCTCCAGCGTGCCGATCGCCGAGTTGGCGCGCGGGCACGTCAGGTAGTACAGCGTCGGGAAGGGCGTGCCGTCGGGCAGCCGCGGTGCCGTCTCCACGACGTCCGGCTGCCCGCACGGGCAGCGGTGCGCGATGGCGCGCAGCCCGCGCGGCGGACGCCCGAGCTGCTGCTTGAAGGCCTCGACGTCCGCGTCGGTGGGCTCGGTGCGCGGGGTGGGCGGCGGAGGGGTTTCCATGGCGGTGTTCAGGCTGTCTTTCTGTCCGTGGATACGTGGGACGTGGAGCGCGGATCGTGGGCGGAGGGGGCGCGGGCCGCGGACGGAGGGCCGCGGATCGCGGGGCGGGGCCGTCCTCACCGGCCGGCGGCGTCGGACTCGTCCACACCGCCCCAGATGTTCAGGTACCAGGGGCGGTCGGCCGCCCCGAGGTCGGTGCGGGACTGCTCGGTCGCGTCCGGGTCGATGACGACGTAGCCCGTCTCGCCCGGCATCACGTAGTGCAGCCGCTGCCGGATCTGCTGCTCCGCGTACGCGTCGTCCTGCCAGCGGGCCTTCAGGTCGCGCAGGCGTTCGACCCGCTCCTGGGTCTGCTGCTTCTGCCGCCGCAGGTCGGCGATCTCGCCGCGCTGGGCGACGTACTGCCTTATGGGATAGGCGAGCACCACGACGAGGGAGCAGACGACCATCGCGAGCAGCGCGGCCCGGCCGGTCAGCCGGGAGCGGCGGGCCTGCCGCTTGGACTGCGAGCGGTAGACCCGGGCCGCCGTCTGCTCACCGAGCAGCCGGATCCGGGTCGTGGTGGAGAAACGGTCCCGGTCCTTCACCGCCATGTCCCCGCCTCCCGTTGCGCCGTCCTGGCCGTCCTACGTGCGTACGTCCCCGCACACGGTACGGGACCGGGTACGGGGACGTACGGACGACGCTGCCTTCTGCCGGGCCGGTCAGCCCTTGAAGCGCGGGAAGGCGCTGCGGCCGGCGTACACCGCGGCGTCGTCGAGGATCTCCTCGATGCGCAGCAGCTGGTTGTACTTGGCGACGCGCTCGGAGCGGGCCGGGGCACCGGTCTTGATCTGGCCGCAGTTGGTGGCGACGGCCAGGTCGGCGATGGTGACGTCCTCGGTCTCGCCGGAGCGGTGGGACATCATGCACTTGAAGCCGTTGCGCTGGGCCAGCTCGACGGCGTCCAGGGTCTCGGTCAGCGAGCCGATCTGGTTGACCTTGACCAGCAGGGCGTTGGCGGCGCCCTCCTCGATGCCGCGGGCCAGGCGCTCGGGGTTGGTGACGAACAGGTCGTCACCGACGAGCTGCACCTTGTCGCCGAGCTGGGCGGTGATGGTCTTCCAGCCCTCCCAGTCGTCCTCGAACAGCGGGTCCTCGATGGAGACCAGCGGGTACGCCTCGACCAGCTCGGCGTAGTACTCGGTCATCTCGGCGGCCGTGCGCTCCTTGCCCTCGAAGACGTACACGCCGTCCTTGTAGAACTCGGACGCGGCGACGTCGAGGGCGAGGGCGATCTGCTCGCCGGGGGTGTAACCGGCCTCCTTGATCGCCTCCAGGATGAGGTCGAGGGCCTCGCGGTTGGAGCCGAGGTTCGGGGCGAAGCCGCCCTCGTCGCCGAGGCCGGTGGCCAGGCCCTTGCCCTTCAGGACCTTCTTCAGGGTGTGGTAGACCTCGGCACCCCAGCGCAGGGCCTCGGAGAAGGACTCCGCGCCGATCGGGGCGATCATGAACTCCTGGATGTCCACGTTGGAGTCGGCGTGCGAGCCGCCGTTCAGGATGTTCATCATCGGCACCGGCAGCAGGTGCGCGTTGGGGCCGCCCAGGTAGCGGAAGAGCGGCAGGTCGCTGGCCTCGGAGGCGGCGTGGGCGACGGCGAGGGACACGCCGAGGATGGCGTTGGCGCCCAGGGAGCCCTTGTTGTCGGTGGCGTCCAGGTCGAACATGGCCTGGTCGATCAGGCGCTGCTCGGTGGCGTCGTAACCGACCAGCTCCGGGCCGATCTGCTCGATGACGGCCAGGACGGCCTTCTCGACGCCCTTGCCCTGGTAGCGGTTGGTGTCGCCGTCGCGCAGCTCGATGGCCTCGAAGGCGCCGGTCGAGGCGCCGGACGGAACGGCGGCACGACCCGTGCTGCCGTCGTCGAGGCCGACCTCGACCTCGACCGTGGGATTGCCTCGGGAGTCCAGGATTTCCCGGGCTACGACGACGTCGATGGACGGCACGAGCATCTCCTTCTTGGATGTGACGCGGGTGGGCAGGACCGCGGCGGTTCTGCCAGAGAAACCGTGTGGCTCTGCGGGACGAGCCTAACCGGCTCCGGGCGATCGGCCAGCCGGTCACCCACCCGTTGGACAGAACCGAGAGTAAATTGTTTCCGAACGGAACAAACACGTCCCCCGTGCGGGCCGCCGTGCGGGCCCGTCCGGAGGTGTCGTGGCGCGGCGCGAAAAACCCCGCCCCGGTGCGTACGGGGGACACGCACCGGGGCGGGGAGCCCGTGGGGGGACCGGGCGGGGAGCCCGGGGGCCGGGCGGGAGCCCGTGGGGGGAATCGGGCGGGAGCCCGGGGGCCGGGCGGGCCGGTGCCGCGCCTTACTTCAGGTGCAGCTGCTGGCCCGGGTAGATGAGGTCGGCGTCCTCGACGATGTCCTTGTTCAGCTGGAACAGCTTCTCCCAGCCGCCCTGGACGCCGTGGTCCGCGGCGATCGTGCTGAGGGTGTCGCCCTCGACCACCTTGTACTCGCCGTCGCCCTTCTCGACCTTCTCGCCGGTCGGGGTGGTGACGGTCTTCTGCGAGGCGGCCGGGCGCTCCTGGGAGCGGGATGCCTTCTGCTCGGTCGAACGGGTCGTGGTCTCGGACTGGGCCGACGACGAGCCGGCCGAGGAACCGGCCGAGCTGCCGGAGCCGGTGTTCGAACCGGCCGAGGAACCGGCCGAGGAACCGGAGCCGTTGTCCGAGCCGGCCGACGCGCCGCCGCCGGTGTACGCGGCGCCGGACAGACCCTTGCCGCAGACCGGCCAGGCACCCTTGCCCTGGCCCGCGAGCACCTTCTCGGCGACCGCGATCTGCTGCTCCTTGCTGGCCTGGTCGGCGGTGGCGGCGTACTGCGTGCCGCCGTACGCGGCCCAGGTGGAGGCGGAGAACTGCAGACCGCCGTAGTAGCCGTTGCCGGTGTTGATGGACCAGTTGCCGCCGGACTCGCACTGGGCGACGGCGTCCCACTCGGAGGCGGTGGCGGCGGAGGCGTTGCCGGCCGCCATCAGCGGGGCGGCGACGGCGGCGCCGGCGACACCGGCGAGCGTGATGGCGCGGGTGGCCTTGGACGGACGACGGTGCTTGCCCTTGCCGGAAAACAGCATGGTTGATCCCCTCACCGACGCCTGCGAGGTGAGCTGTCGGGTTCGGGCCGGTTGAGTTGCCCGGCCGGGCCCCTTGCGGGACTCGGCTCCACCCCTAGCCGCTCCGGCTCAACTGCCCGGCGCGGCGCTTACCTTGGGTCCCCCGCTCCTGCCTGCGGCGCTTGACGCGACGACTGTTCCCGGACGGCCGCTGGCAGGATTCGGCGTTGCGGCAGCCGGGGCCCGCGGTGGCGAGCGCTCATGACCGTAGACAGGCCACCGACGGAATTTCAAAGACGATCAGGGCTTCTGAGACCTATCTCTCACCGCGTTTATAAGGGACATTAGCGGTGAAGCCTGACGCGAACTCCCGCTACTTTTCGCCCGTTTCGTCACCGACCGCAAGCTTCTGACCGGGAAGGATGTGGTCCGGGTCGGCGCCGACCGTCTCCTTGTTCTCGGCGTACAGCCCCTGCCATCCGCCGCTGAGGTCAAGGGAGTCGGCGATGGCCCAGAGACTGTCGCCGTGGCGGACGGTGTAGGAGCCGTCGACGACATCGCGCGCCGACCCCTCGCCGCGCGAGGCGTGCCGGCCCGAGGAGGTGCCGTCGCGGCGGTCGGCCGGGGTCTCGTCGGCGCTGGGGCCGCGATGGCGGCCGTTGCCGGAGGTGCCGGTGTCCGTCAGGCCCGAAACAGCCTCCTCCTGTCCGGAGTTGCCGGATGCGTCACGCTCGGGCGCGGCCGGGTTCCGGGAGGCGCCGGGGGCCGACACGGACCCGGAGCCCGAGCCGGAATCAGCCGATGTGCCGGACTTTGGCGATTCCTCCCGGTCACCCGACGAAGCGTCAGGCGTGCCGGACGGAGACGAGATGGAGGACGATCCGGACGTTCCGGAGCTTTCGCTCTTACTCGGCGACACGGACGGGTTGGCCGATATGGATGAGCCGGACGATCCGGACGCCTCCGGTGACTTCGGCGACTTCGGCGACGCCGAGGGGTCCGTCGACTTGGAGGACCTGGACGACTCCGACAACTCGGGCGATTCAGGTGTCTTCGTGGCATCCGGTCCGGACGACGCCCCGTCCGCCGGAGCGGTGCCGGTGGCGGCCGATCCCGAACCCGCGTTCAGGCCGGCGAGAAGGCCGCAGGTCGGCCAGGCGGTGATGCCCTGGGCCGCGAGGACCTTCTCGGCGATTCTTATCTGCTGGGAACGGCTGGCCTGGTCGGCGCTGGACGCATAGGCGAGTCCGCCGTACTTCTCCCAGTCGTCCTGGGTGAGCTGCAGACCGCCGTAGTACCCGTTGCCGCTGTTCTCGCTCCAGGCGCCGCCGGTCTCGCACTCGGCGACCCGGTCCCAGGTCGCGCCGTCGGCCGCACTGGCACCGGAGGCTCCGAGAAGGGGGATCGCGATGGCGGAGCCGGTCACTCCGGCGGCGACCACGAGTGCCGGAGCCTGGCGGGGGCGGCGGTGACGACCGTTCCCGGAAAGCATGCGGAAACCTTTCGCGAGACAACAGGGACCGCGCGACGGGTGGCGCTCGGCGCCGCGCTGATCCGTGAACGTATAGCCATACGATCACTTGTCACAAGTTCATGCCGCGCAGATCACACGAAGATCACAGAGCTGAACTTCTGTCACCTTTTGGTGAGGGCGGCTCTGTTCCCGGGCGAGGTCATGGAGCCGGTGTGAACGTCACGGGCAGCGTGCGCAGGCCCCGCATGATGAGTCCGCCGCGCCAGCACAGGTCGGCCGGATCGGCGGCCAGACGCAGATCCGGCAGGCGGGTGAGGAGCGTGGCGAGCGCGGTCTGGCCCTCCAGCCGGGCGAGCGGGGCGCCCAGGCAGTAATGGATGCCGTGGCCGTACCCGAGGTGCTGGTTGTCCCGGCGGGCGAGGTCGAGGGTGTCCGGGTCCGCGAACCGCTCCGGGTCCCGGTCGGCGGCGGCCAGCACGACGAGCACCGGGTCGCCGGGGGCGATGTCCTGCCCGCCGATGGTGAGCGGCTCGGTGGCGAAGCGCCAGGTGGCCAGTTCCACCGGCCCGTCATAGCGCAGGAGTTCCTCGACGCCGGTCTCCAGCAGGCCGCGCTCGCCGGCGGCGAGGGACCGCTGGAGGCGGGCGCGCTGCCCGGGGTGGGTGAGCAGGGCGTATGTGCCATTGCCGATGAGGTTGACGGTGGTCTCGAAACCGGCGAACAGGAGGATGAACGCCATCGCCGCGGCCTCGTTCTCGGTGAGGTGCTCGCCGTGGTCGGAGGCGCGGATGAGGCCGGAGATGAGGTCCTCGCCGGGGCCGGGCTCGGGCGGCAGCGCCTCGCGCTTGCGGTGGATGAGGTCGGCGAGATAGCCGCGCATCTTCTTCACCGAGCGGGCGACCCCGCCCCGGGGCCCTCCCTGGTGGCGGATCATCATGCCCGCCCAGTCCCGGAAGTCGTCCTGGTCCTCGCGGGGGACGCCGAGCATGTCGCAGATGGCGTAGATGGGCAGCGGGAAGGCGAACTCGTGGATGAGGTCGGCCTCCCCCGTGGACGCGAACCGGTCGATGAGCCCGTCGGCGAGCTCCTGCACGCGGGGCGCGAACTCGGCGACACGGCGGGGCGTGAACGCCTTGCTCACCAGACGGCGCAGCCGGGTGTGGTCCGGCGGGTCGATGTTGAGCAGGTGCGTCATCAGTTCGGCCTTCCGCTCGCCGGGAATGCCGGTCTTGCCCCTGGCGTGGGCGGGCTCGTCGTGATGGGCCGGGTTCTTGGAGAGACGGTTGTCGGCGAGCGCCTGCCGGGCATCGGCGTAACGGGTGACCAGCCAGGCCTCGACTCCGCTGGGCAGCGTGGTCCGGTGCACGGGGGCGTGTTCGCGCAGCCAGGCGTAGGCGGGGTAGGGGTCGGCGGCGAACTCCCAGGTGAAGAGGGCGGGCTCCGGAGTGGGGGCCGGGGCTGTGGGGGCGGGGGTGGGGGTGGGAGTGGGGGTGGGGGTGGGAGCCGGGGCCGCGGGAGTGGGAGTGGGGGTGGGAGCCGGGGCCGCGGGGGTGGGAGTGGGGGTGGGGGCCGGGGTGGAGCTGTCGGGCTTGGGCTGGTCGGTCACTCCTTGACGGTATCCGGGAGGGGGTCTCCCCCCCTCCCCTCCCTCCCCCTCCCCTCCCGCCCCGCCCCACCCTCCCCGCACAGCTCAGCCCTCGGCCTCCCGGATGGCGTCGCGATACGCCCGCGCGGCTGCCCTGAGTGCCGCTTCCGGGTCGACGCCCTGCGCCTCGGCGCGGACCGCCAGCGCGAGCAGTTCGTAGCCGATGCCCTCGGCGGGCGGGAGCGGCACGTCGAGCCCGGCCGTGCGGACCCGCGACGCCAGCTTCGCCGCGAGGGCCAGGCCGGGCTGGCCCAGGGGGATGCCCTCCGTGACGGAGGTGCGCTGTTTCTCGACCGCCTTGGTGCGCAGCCAGTGCTCCTTGACCTCCTCGGGGGTGGTCGCCGTGGCGTCCCCGAAGACGTGCGGATGGCGGTGGATCAGCTTGGCGACGATGCCGCCGGCCACGTCGTCGATGGAGAAGGGGGCGTCCGGGTCCTCCTCGGCGATCCGGGCGTGGAAGACGACCTGGAGCAGGACGTCGCCGAGCTCCTCGCGCAGTTCCTCGCGGTCGCCGTCCTCGATGGCCTCGACCAGCTCGTACGCCTCCTCGATGCCGTACTTCGCCAGCCCTTTGTGGGTCTGCTGCGAGGACCAGGGGCACTCGGCGCGGATGCGGTCCATGACCTGCACGAGGTCGAGCAGGCGGGCGCCCGGCAGGTCGTAGGAGGCGGGCAGCAGCTCCAGCTCCGGCATGTGCACGCGGCCGGAACCGGCGAGCCGGGCCAGGCCGTCGGTCAGGGCCGGTTCGCCCTCGCCGGTGGCCACGACCACGACCGTGTGCCCGCCGGCGCAGGCGTCGACCAGTTCCCCGGCGGTCGGGGACGCCTCGTCGACGGTTATTCCCGCCTCACGCAGGTATGGCAGCTGCGGGTGCGCCCCGTCCGCGCACAGCACGCGGTCGGCGGCGTGCAGCGCCTGCCAGGCGGGCCAGGACAGCAGGCCGGGCGCGACGCGGTGGCTGGTGGTGAGCAGGATGATGCGGCCGGGGCCGGAGGCGGTTTCGGGGCTGGTTTCGTTCACGCTCCGAACGTAACGCACACCGCCGACGGGTCCACGAGTTATCCACAGGGGGCCGGGCTTCCGCTTCCGCGGGGCCCGCCGGTCGTCCACAGGGTGGGCGGAGAGCCGAACCGCCCTGTCGCGCGCCGGCCGGTCCGCCGTGCGGGCCGCGCGCCGGTCCTCGTGTGGGGCGGCTAGGCCGTCTGCTGCGTGCCCTGTGCCGTCACGTCGCGCAGCCACGGCGTCTTCGCGTCGACGCGGCTGCTCTTCTCCACGTCCCAGGAGCCGTAGCGCGGGTTGAGGTCGATGTCGAGTTCTTCGGACGCCTCGGACAGGGCCTTCCAGAACTCGGGCCGGCGGGTGTCGGTGCCGAGCTTCTCGGCGAGTTTCTGGGCCTGGAGCTGGAGGCGGAGGTTCTCGTCGAGGCGCGCGGGCGGGATGTCGTACTGCTCCAGCCAGGCCGTCTCCAGTGCCTTCGCACCGCCGACCTGCTGTTCCAGGCCGGTGCGCATCTGCTGGACCTCCTTGGGGGTGACGGTCACGCCCGCGTCCTGGGCGGCGTGGTGCAGCACCCGGTCCAGGACCATGCCCTGGAGGGTGGTGCGGGCGAGGGTGCCGGTCCCGGCGACGGCCTGCGCGTACCGGGCGTCGTCCGGTACGGCCGCGCGCTGTGCGACGCGCACCTCGTCGACCCGGTCCTCCAGCTGGGCGACGGTGATCCGCTGGCCGCCGACGACGGCCGCCGCGCCGGGGTGCGCGTCGTTTCCGCAGGCGGTGAGGAGGGGGGCCGCGGCGATCGCGGCGGTGAGGAGGAGCGCGGTGCGACGGCGGCGGTGCAAGGGGACCTCCCGAGGGGATTGTGCGGCGGTGCACAAGGTCTTGCGGTGATCGATGGTAGGCAGTGGCCAAGCTCTGGCCAACCCATTCGACCAACGATTCACCGGGGCGCACGGCACCGCCGCGTGGCGCCCGAGTGGTCGAGTGCCCGGCGGGCCGGGTGGCCGGGTGGCCGGGTGGCCGGGTGCCCAGGTGCTCGGGTGCCTGGGGCGGTCAGCCGCGTACCTGTCCCAGCCACTGGAGTGTGCGCCGGATCTCCACCGCGAGCGGATACCCGGGCCCGTGCAGGTGTTCGACGTCGTGGAGGAGCCGGGCCAGGGTGTCGTGGGCGGCGGCGCGGTCGCCGAGGGCGAGCAGGAGGTGGCCGATGCGGCGGCGGACGTCGTGGGCGAGGTCGGGGTCGCCGGCGGCGACGTACTGGTTCTCGTAGTACGGCAGCAGCGCCCGGTACTCGGCGAGTGCCGCCGCCGGTTCGCCGAGCTGTTCCAGGCACTGGGCGGCGTCGTGGCGGAAGCGCAGGGCCTGGGGGTCGGCCTGGCCGGCCTCGGCGGCTCGTTCGTCGGCGAGGCGGCGCAGTTCGGGCAGTGCGCGCCGGTACTGGCCGTCGTCCATGAGGGTGGCCGCGTACTGCTTGCGCAGGGTGCGGACCACGGGCGAGCGTTCGCCGTGCTGTTCGGCGGCGGTGGGCAGGATCGCGCCGAGGATGTCGACGGCCTGGGTGATGCGGCCCTCGCCGAGCAGGCGCTTGACCTCGTCGACGGCCCGGGCGACGTCCGGTTGCCCGGCCTTCTCGGCGACCGGCGGGACCGGGACGGGCTGGGGTGCGGGGGTGCGGGCGCGGTCGGGCCAAGGGGCGTGCGGGCGCAGGAAGGGGCGGGTGGGGTCGAGGGGTGCCCCGGCGGGGGTGCCGCGCGCGGGCAGGAGGGGTTCCAGGTGCTCGTACACCTCCTGCGCGGAGGCGGGGCGGTGCTGCGGGTCCTTGGCGAGCAGGCGCAGGACCAGCGTTTCGAGGGCCTCGGGGACCTCGGGGCGGATGCGGCGCACGGGCAGCGGCGGCTCGTACAGGTGCCGGTGCAGCACGCCGAGCGCGGTGGAGCCCGCGAACGGCACGTCGCCGCTGAGCAGTTCGTGCAGCAGCACGCCGAGCGCGTACAGGTCGGTGTACGGGCCGACCGCGCCGCCCATCGCCTGCTCGGGGGCCATGTAGGCGGGCGAGCCGATGGGTGTGCCGGTGTGGGTGAGGCGGGTGGTGTCCGCGTCCATCACGGAGGCGACGCCGAGGTCGAGGACGGTGACCGTGCCGTCCTGCTTCACCATCACGTTGCGGGGCTTCAGGTCCCGGTGGATGATCGGCACGGCGTGCACGGCGCTGAGTACGGCGCACAGCTGGGCCGCGACCGCGACCGCCCACGGCCACGGGTACGGGTCGTGTTCGGCGAGGTGGTCGGAGAGGTCGGCGCCGTCGACGTACTGCATGACGAGGAACAGTTCCTCGCCCTCGCTGCCCGCGTCGTGCACCGTGACCAGGCCGGGGTGGTCGACCTGCGCGGTCACCCGGCACTCGCGCACGAAGCGGCGGCGCAGCTCGTCCGCGTCCTGGCCGGCCACCCGGTCGGGGCGCAGCAGCTTCACCGCCACGCGCCGGTCGAGCCGCCGGTCGTACGCCGTCCAGACCTGTCCCATGCCGCCCTGGCCGATGAGCGTCGCCAGCTCGTACCGGCCGGCGACGATCCGTCCCGTCGCCACTGTCACCGTCACCGTCCGCCTTCGTGGCCGCCGTCCTGCCGGCGCAGGTAGTCGCTGAGTTCGTCGAGTTCGGCACGCACTTGGTCGATGCGGGCGGGTGCGGGGCGCTGGGGCGGAGGGGTGGGGAGGGTGGTGGGAGCGGGGGTGGGAGGGGTGGGCATGGGAGGTACGGAGGTGGGGGGTGCGGGGGTGGGAGGTGCGGGGGTGGGCGGTGCGGGGGTGGGCGGTGCGGGGGTGGGTATCGGGCCGGCCCGCATCGGGGCCGGGGCCGGGGGTGTGGCGAGGTACGGGGCCGGCGGCTGCGGGTAGCCGTACGCCGGTGCGGGCCGGGGCGGGTGGCCGCCGTACCGGAGCTGGAAGAAGTGGCGTATGTCCGCCGCGAGGTAGTAGGCGATCGCGGCCACCAGGGTGCCGAGCAGCAGGCCGAGGCCGGTCCACCCGCCGGCGGTGTGGATCTCGTCGCCGGGCTCGCTGCCGAGCAGGACGATGCTGAGGACGTCGGTCGCCAGCACGGCCACGAACAGGCCCCAGTCGAGGGACCTGCGGGTCACGATCGCCAGCCGCAGCAGCATCGCCCAGGTGAGGAAACCGAGGCTGAGGATCGCGAGGGTCACGAACAGCACGCGCAGGAAGACCAGCCACCCCGTCGGGGGCGGCTGCTTCACCGGCTGCGTGTAGCCGTGGCCGTGCATGGCTGCTCCTGGTGCCTGAGGTGGGCGTACGGGCGCGGCCGGTGCTCGGACGGCACCGGCCGGTCGTGCGATGGTCGCTTCGAGCGTATAGGCCGACACGGACAACCGGTCCCGGGTTGTACCGAACCGTTGTCGTGCTGGTCACGTCGCCCGTCCGCGCCGGGACCGGCGGGCGCCGGCCCGGGCTTCGGATCGGGCACCGGCCCGGGCGTCGGATCGGGCACCGGCCCGGGCGTCGCCGGACGCGGTACCGCGGGAACGCGCCGGTGGCGCGGCCCACGGTCCGTCAGCCGGGCGTCACCGTGCCGTCGGTGAGGCCGTCGTACATGCCCCGTACGAGCTGTTCCCCGAGGCGGCCCGCGAGCTTCAGCGCCCGCTCGAACTCGTCCAGCGCGCGGAACCGGGCGCCGTAGCGGCGTTGTTCGGCGAGCGGGAGCCGGGGCAGGTGCAGGCGGCGGGCGTCCAGGCGGGTGGCGGTGGAGGCGTAGCTGCTGGCCTGGCGGTTGTTGGCGCTGCCGCGCAGGAAACCGGCGAGGAACCAGGCGTCGAGGGCGGCGGGGTCGGGGCGCAGGAGGACGAGGTTGCGCCCCAGGGCGGCGCCGCTCGTCGTCTCGTCGATCACGCGCGCCACCGCGCCGCCGCCCAGCACCGGCAGGACGACGTCGCCGGGTTCGGTCAGCACCGGGTCCTCGTCGCTCTCGGGCAGCGTTCCGGAGGGGCCGGTTCCGGCGAGGACGTCGTGGTCGGTGAGGACGGGCACGCGCGCGTGGCCGCCGTTTCCGCCGGTGCGCAGCACCAGCGCGCCGCCGCGGGCGAGTTCGCCGACGGTGGTGAGCGGCCAGCGGGGCGCGGACGGGACGGCTCCGGCGGGCGGCGGGGTCAGCTCGGCGGTCAGGCGCAAGGTCTCGCCGAGGCGCTCGCGCACGTCGGCGAGCTGCTCGGCGCCATCGGCCGCCGCCGGGGGCGGCAGGTGGCGGGCGGGGGCCAGGTCGACGTCGTCGTCGAGGAGGTCGATCACGGGCAGGGAGCGGGCGAGGCCCGGCCGTTCGGCGAGGCGGCCGGCGCGGTCGTAGGTCCGCCAGGCGTCGAGGACGGCGTCCCGCACGCCCTGCCAGTCCGGCCCGCCGCGCCCCTCGCCGGCGAACTGCCCGGCGTCGGCGAGCAGCACCTCCGGCTGCGCGGGGGCCCTGTCGGGGCGGCGCAGCACCCACAGGTGGAGGGGGATGTTGTACGGCGGTGCCGCGCCGGCCGGCAGGGCGACGACGGCGCGCAGCGCCCCCCGGCGCAGCAGGTCGGCGCGGATGCGGCGGCCGGAGCGGCGGGAGGCGGCGGCGGGGGGCATGAGGACGACGGCCGTGCCGCCGTCCCGCAGGCGGGCGAGCGCGTGCTGCACCCAGGCCAGCTCGGACTCGGTGCGGGCCGGGAAGCCGTACTCCCAGCGGGGGTCGTAGGCGAGTTCGTCGTGCCCCCAGTTGCGCTCGTTGAACGGCGGGTGGCACAGGACCGCGTCGGCGCGCAGGTGCGGGTGGGCGTCGGCGCGCAGGGTGTCGCCGGCGGCGGTGTGGACGGTGGCGCGGGAGTGCAGGGCGAGCCGGAGCGCGGTGAGCGCGGCGAGGTCGGGCGCGCTGTCCTGGGCGTAGAGCTCCTGGCCGGCTTGTTCGGGGCCGTGGGCGGAGCTGTGCGCGGGGGTGGTGCCGGAGGCCGCGGCGGCGCACAGCAGGGCGCCGGGGCCGCAGGCGGGATCGAGGACGGTGCGGGCGGGTCCGGCGAGAGCGGCCATGAGGTCGGCGAGGCCGGCGGGGGTGAGCGTGTACTGGCGGGGGTTGGCGTCCAGGTGCCGTCCGAGCAGGAACTCGAACGTCTGCCGGGCTCCCAGCTCGGCGGCCAGCTCGGCGGCGCCGCGCAGGAGGGGGGCGGAGGGGAGGAGCTCCGGTCCGGTGGGGACGCCGGGGGTGGAGGGGGCGCCGGGGGTGGAGGGGGCGCCGGGGGTGATGGGGACGCCGAGGGTGGAAGGGTCGTCGAGGGCGGAGGGGCCGTGAACGGCGGAATCCGATGCTCCGGGCCGCGGTCGGTTCACAGCGGCGGTTCCGGTGTCCGCGCTCGCCCCGAAGCGGGGTGTGAACACCTGCTCCAGGGCTCCCGGCAGCATCGCCGCGAGCCGCTCGTCGGAGCCGGCGCTCACCTCCAGCCACACCGTGGGGCGCTCGTGGATCAGCAGCAGGACGCACCCGGCGTGCGTGAGCGCGGTGACCGGCCCCGCGGGGTGGCCCGCCACGTGCTGCCAGACGCGTTCCCGCAGCGGCACCTCGGCGAGTTTGCCGTGCCAGCGCAGCCACGCCTCCACGTCGGCCAGGGCGAAGGACGGGCTGGTCTCGGTGCCGCCGACCGGCTTGGGGAAATCGGCGTGGCGGCGGCGCCAGTTGCTCACGGCCGCGCGGCCGACGCCGGCGAGCCGCGCGATCCCCGCCGCGGTCACTTCCGTCGCGTTGTCCTGCATCCGACCCGCCATCCGATCCACCATCCGGCCCGCTCCCTCGTCCGCCCCGTGCCCGTACACCCGCACCCGTCCATCCGCGCCAGTACGTCCACGCCCGCGCCCCTGCATCCGTGTCCGTGCCCTGCCCCGAGCACACCGTGGCGTCGAGCATACCGGCGCATGGGCAAGCCAGCCGTTTACAGCGTGTATGAGAAGAAGACCGTTAACGCTGTTGACTCGATTCACAGGCTCTGCTCTTATTGACCTCGCGAACCAGCAACCGTCGACGAGCGGCGGTTGCCACACCGGGGAGGGACACAGCCATGGGCATGAAGGGCAAGCTCGCGCTGGGCGCCGTCGTGGGGATCGCCGTCATCGGCGCCGTGTCGGCGAACGCCGGCGACGGGGGCACCGACGGCTCGGCCGGCGGCAAGGGAACCTCGGCGTCCGCGCACCGGCAGTCCGGTGACCAGTCCGGCGGGCACTCCGGCGGGCAGTCCGGCGGGCAGTCCGGCGGCGAGAAGGACGCGGGCCAGGCCGCCGCCGGACAGGAGGCCGCGTTCGAGGGGGACGGGGACTTCCAGGTCGGCACGGACGTCAAGCCGGGCACCTACCGCACCACCGGCAACACCGACGGCATGTGCTACTGGGAGCGCGCCAAGGACGCCTCCGGCGAGCTGGACTCCCTGCTGGCCAACGACAACGTCAGCGGCACCGGTTACGTCACCGTCAAGCCCACCGACAAGCTCTTCAAGTCGAGCGGCTGCAACGACTGGGAGGCCGTCGACCCGCAGGCGAAGGGCTCACCCGCCGCGGAGATGGCCGGGGACGGCGGCATGTTCCGGGTCGGCTCCGACATCGCGCCGGGCACGTACAAGTCCACGGGCAACACCGACGACTCCTGCTACTGGGAGCGCGCCAAGGACGCCGAGCACTCGATCGACTCGATCATCGCGAACGACAACGTGTCCGGCACGGCAGTCGTCACGATCAGCGCCTCGGACCGGTACTTCAAGACGACCGGTTGCCAGGACTGGAAGAAGACCGGCTGACCGTCCCGGCCGGGCTCCGGCCCGCACCCCGCCGACCCGCACCCCGCCGGCCCGCACCCCGCCGGCCCGCACCCCACCGGCCCGCACCCGCCGGCCCGCACCCGCCGGGACGTCCGCACCGCTCGTCAGCCACCGCACTGGCGCAGCATCGCCTGCTTGTCCGGTGCGGTGACCGGCAGCTCGTACTTGACGGCGACCTGAGCGAACCGGACCGCGTAGGCGCACCTGATCCGCCGGTCGGGCGGCAGCCAGGAGGCGGGGCCCGAATCACCCTTGGCCGAGTTGGCCCGCCCCTCGACCGGGATCAGGTTCAGCACGTCGTTGGCGAGCTGCTCGCGCTTGCTCTCCGGCCAGCGGGAGGAACCCATCTGCCAGCTGTAGGACAGCGGCACCACGTGATCGATCTGCACCTCGGAGGCCCGCTGCTTGCGCCACTCGATGGTCGTCCCGGTGTACGGGTCGTGCAGCGTCATGGCGATGACCACGCAGTCGGAGCCGGCCCGGAAGCGGAGGTTCTGGCCGTCGCGGCGGATGAGGTCGTTCCGGGTGTCGCACCCGTTCCTCGCCAGGGGCACCCCGTCGGCCGTGTCCATCCACGCGTAGCCGAACTCGTCCCTGTCGTAGCCCGTCTTCGGGCCCCGCCCCTTCGTGGACAGCTCCTCGATGATCTTGCGGGCCGTGGCCTTGTCCGCGTCCGTCGTCACGGGCGCGAGCCCCGGCTTCGTACCGTCCGGATTCCTGAGCGGACTGACCGCCCGCCCGTCCGCCGTGGCCGGTCCGGTCTCCGCCGAGGAGCCGTCCCCGCCGAGCCCCTCACACCCCGAGACGAGGAGCACGGCGGCTGCCAGCACCGTCGCCGCGCGGAGGCAGCGCGCGCCCCCCGCGCTCCCGCGCCTCATGTCCCTCTCCGTGAGCACACCGCACCACTCCCCGCACGAGCTGCGCAAACGCCTCGATCAACCGGCGAAGCGCAGAGATGACACGAGTGTCGCACCGGGCCACCGGCGAGTCGACCGCGGCATCCGCCACGCCCACCGCGTCCGCCGCGTCCACCGCACCCATGACACCCACGGCGCCCACCACGCCCACCGCACCCATGACACCCACCGCGCCCACCGCGCCAGCCGGGCCCAGTGCGCCCGCCCCCGCGGCGGTGACCGAGAGGTCCAGACCATATCGGGGCAAAATCGTCATTTCCTCCCCATTCGGCGTATCGTCGGTGGTGGACCACCTCCGGAAGGAGTCGCGCATGGGCATCTTCGACAAGCTGAAGAACAAGGTGTCGCCGGACAAGGCCAAGGGCATGTCCGACGCTGCGGAGAAGCAGATCAACGACAGGACCGGCCACAAGTACGAGGACCAGGTCGACACCGCTCAGCAGAAGATCGAGGGACGGTACGGCGTGGGCCGCGACCGGCCCGACCGGCCCGACCGGCCGTAAGGCTCCAGACCCACACAGGACACGAAGCGGCCCGCACGGTTTTCCCGTGCGGGCCCGGTGGTTTGGGGCGCCCGCAGGGACCCACGGGGTCCCAGATGGGATACCCGCGGGGGGGCGCCTG